>JANOVD010000510.1:0-6647 GCA_031417255.1 Chitinophagaceae bacterium | reverse complement strand
ACACACAAAATGATGAAGCGTGGAAAAACTTCAGCAGTAATTTTAATTTGAGAACCAAGCTGGATACAGCAGGGCAGGAGATTACAGGCGATCTTGATTTTATTCAATACAAAGCAACAAGCCTACAACCACTTACCAGTACTTACTATGATAATATGGGCAATATGACCCAGGCACCGGATGTTTTAAACGGCACCTTACCTACAAATATTAAAATTTACAGTGGTAAAGTTGATTATACCCTGCCATTAAAAAAAGATTCAAAATTTGAAGCAGGTTTTAAAACCAGTTTTGTAAGCAATGATAATGATGCCAGGTATGATAGCGTAAAAACAGGTTATCATGTTTTAGACAGCGGCCGCAGTAATCATTTTATTTATGATGAGAATATTAATGCTGCTTATGTAAATTATAACAGGCCCCTTGGAAAAAAATGGAGTGCCCAACTTGGACTTAGGGTTGAGAATACAAACTCAAATGGTATTTCAAAAGGCTACACATTTAATACTGCCCAAAATAAATTTGAGTACACCGAAACTAAATTCAAAAAAACGTATACCCAATTATTTCCTACAGTTTACCTGCAGTACACTGCCAACGAAAAAAACCAGTTTGTTATTAACTACGGCCGCCGTATTAAAAGACCCGATTATGAGGATATGAACCCATTTGTTCATTTTTTAGACAGGTATACTTTTGAACAGGGTAATCCAAATATAGGCCCGCAGTTTTCGCACAATATTGAGCTAAGTCATACCTACAAAGGGTTTTTAACAACAACAGTAAACTATACAGCCACCAATAATATCATTCAACAGGTGCTGGAGCAAAATGACCAGACCAATGAAACCTTTATCAAAAAAGCGAATATTGCAAGCGCCAAACAAATAGGATTAGAGGTTACAGCAAATAAATCAATAACCAAATGGTGGACTGGTAATATGTATGCCAATGTGTACAACAACCATTTTAAGGGGTTGGTGAATAACGAACCCATCTCATTAGGCATTACCAGTTTTATAGTTCAGTTACAGCAACAGTTTAAATTCAATAAAGGATGGTCAGCAGAATTGAGTGGTTTTTACCGCAGCAAAGGGCTGGAAGGAGTGATTTACATTAAGCCAATAGCGCAGGTAAATGCAGGTGTAAGCAAACAGGTATTAAAGAACAAGGGAAGTATCCGTTTAAATGTACGTGATATTTTTGCCGGAGGTGTATTTAAAGGCTACAGCAAATACGGAACGGTGGATGCAACTTTTAAGAATGTAAACGACAGCCGTGCAGTAAGTCTCACATTTACTTACCGTTTTAATAAAGGAAAACTAAAAGCAGGCAGCAGCAAAAAAGCGGGTGGAGCAAGCGATGAGCAAAACCGTGTAAAAAGTGGTAGTTAAGGTAGATCTTGAATAGTGAATGTTGAATGTCGAATATCGAATATATGCTCAAATTTTATGAACATTCGATATTCGACATTTTTAAGTTCGACATTTTTTGATAGTTTTGAGCAAAATAACTGCTATGCCTTCATTCGATCTTGTAAGTAAAGTTGATCTGCAAACCCTGGATAATGCCATCAACACAGTAAGTAAAGAAATTACCAACCGTTTCGACTTTAAAGGCTCTCACGTAGTAATTAAGTTAAATAAAAAGGAATTTAAAGTGAACCTGGAAGCCGACAGCGATATGAAAATTCAGCAAATTACCGATGTGATGATAAGCCGTACCATGAAACAGGGGCTTGCTGCCGAAATTTATGATTTAAGTAAAGAACCATTTCAGAGTGGAAAAGTAGTTAAAAAAGAAGTGCCTGTAAGAAACGGAATAAAACAGGAAGACGCTAAAAAAATAGTAAAGATGATTAAGGATAGCGGTTTAAAGGTACAGGTGGCTATTATGGATGACATTATACGGGTAACAGGCAAAAAAATAGACGATCTGCAGGAAGTAATACAGGCTACAAAGGGCTGGAACCTGGGAATTGCCCTGCAATATATCAATATGAAAAGCTGATTTTTAATGGATAATTGGGTAATGGATAATTGATAATTTTTTAAAATCAAAGAAAGTTTGCAATATAGAAAGTTGGTTTTAAAGAAGGTATTATCCATTATCAATTATAACATTATCCATTTTTCAGGCGGTTTTTAAGTAAAAAGAGCTTAATTTCGCCCCTTTATAATAATTGTACGGCAAAACCCGTACGCAAAACATTAAAATAATATGAAACAAGGAATTCACCCGGACAATTACAGGTTGGTAGTTTTTAAAGACATGAGTAATGGTACCCAGTTTTTAAGCCGTTCAACCGCTTATTCAAAAGAAAAAGTAACTTACGAAGATGGCAACGAATATCCGGTAATTAAACTGGAGATATCTAATACTTCCCATCCTTTTTATACCGGTAAAAATGTACTGGTTGATACTGCAGGTAGAATTGACAAATTCAACAAACGGTACGAAAAAAAGGCAAAATAATTTAATAGAGATCATTATCTTTATTTAAAGTTTGTTTTTCATGGCTATACTTTAAGTCCCTTCGGTTCTCCGGGGGGATTTTTTTATTTAAGACTTTATTCCTTATCAGTTTCAGACTTTGTAATTTAGCATTGATGAAAATTATTTTAGATAACAGGTTAGTACAAAAAAGACTGTTGCCTTTTACAGCAACCAGGCACACAGCAGATATTCGTGTGGGTATTTTAACCATAAGAGAAAAATTTCTTTTTAATAACAACTGTGAGGTCTTTGATAGTTATGAAGATTATTTTATCAAATACCCGGGCACAAAGGAACACCCTGTAAATCTTGATGCAAATATTTTACCTGATGAAACCTGGATTGATAATTTAATAAATGAATTAAAAATACCCGGTAATGGAGGGTTTGCACTTACAGAAGGCCCATCATTAAAAATACTCAATTATCCCTGGGATATTTTTAAACTAAATGACTGGGCATTGCGAAAAGATTTTAAACTGATAACCACCGGGCGGAACTCTCAGGATATACCGGCATCAAACAAAACAATGTATGATGCTGAGATTTTTATTGAAGCCGGCGCAAAAGTTGAACATTGTATTTTAAACGCCACCGATGGCCCCATTTATATTGGTAAAAATGCAGTCATCATGGAAGGGAGTTTGCTGAGAGGCCCCGTTGCAATTTGCGAAGGATCAGTAGTAAAAATGGGGACTAAAATTTATGGAGCAACAACTGTTGGCCCTTTTTGCAGCGTTGGTGGCGAAATAAAAAATTCTGTGTTATTCGGGTTCAGCAACAAGGCGCATGATGGTTATTTAGGCGATAGTGTTTTGGGCGAATGGTGCAATTTAGGTGCAGGCACCAGCAACAGCAATGTAAATAACAATGCAGGCGAAGTAAAATACTGGTTTGATGCTGATAAAAAAGAAATAAGTGCAGGAAACAAAGGCGGATTGCTGATGGGTGATTATTCCAAAGCGGCCATTAATACTTCTTTTAATACAGGTACCATAGTTGGTGTTTGCTGTAATGTATTTGCAGCGGGCCTCACTCCAAAACTGATCACTGATTTTTCATGGGGAGTTGATGGCATAACAAGGTATGAATTAAATAAGGCATTGATTGATATTGACAACTGGAAAAAACTGAAGGGCCAAAACATAACCGACAGGGAAAAGCAAATTTTGACAAATATTTACAAACTTTATTAAAACGAATAAACCATGCGTAAACAAATTGCTGCAGCAAACTGGAAAATGAATTTAACCCTGCAACAGGCCGAAACATTAATGGATGAGTTGATATCTATACCACATGAAATGAATGAAAACCAGGAAGCGGTTTTTGGCGTTCCTTTTCCCTACCTCATCAATATTAAAAATAAATTAGCCGGAAAAACAAATGCTTTTGTTGCAGCCCAAAACTGTTACGATAAAAAAAGCGGTGCCTATACGGGTGAAGTAAGTGCAGAGATGTTGAAAAGTATTGCTGTGGATTATGTAATACTGGGCCACAGCGAACGCCGTGAATATTTTAATGAAAGCCATGCCATGCTTGCAGCAAAAATTAATATATGCCTCGGGAACGGATTGAAACCAATTTTTTGTTGTGGCGAACCCCTGGCAATAAGGGAAACCGGCACACAAAACAGTTTTGTTGAAACCCAGCTAAAAGAAAGTTTGTTTCATTTATCAGCTGAACAGTTAACAGGATTTGTAATTGCCTATGAACCCATCTGGGCCATTGGTACCGGTAAAACAGCCAGTAACGAACAGGCCCAGGAAATGCATGCTCATATCCGCAGTGTAATGGCAGATCAATATGGCGCATCTGTTGCCGATAGTATTTCTATTTTGTATGGTGGCAGTGTAAAAGCAAATAATGCAAAAGATATTTTTGCCCAACCTGATGTAGATGGGGGATTGGTTGGTGGCGCAAGTTTGGTGGCTGCTGATTTTTCAGTAATCATTAACAGCTTAAAGTAAACAAAATTACAAAACAACATATGCAGGCAGGTAAAGTATTAATGCAAAGTATGTTGTGGCGTGGCTTGTATTATGCAACAGCATTTGTTATCAATATTTTAATTGCAAGGCATTTTCAGGCTTCGGCAAGCGGTGCCATTTATTATATCAGCAGTATTTATGCCGGTGTGCTCCTTTTTTCAAGCCTGAGCATTGAATCCGGAATAATTTATTTTTCGGCTAAAGAAAAGATCCCCGCCTCTAAGCTTTTTAATTTTTCCATAGTATGGTCGTTTTTTATCGGGCTGCTTACTTTTTTTGTTGTCTTTTATTTTTTTAAAGAAGCTTACCGGGGAATATCTGCAAACCTGCTGATGTTATCTTCTGTACTGTACATCACCGGAAACCTGCTGATAACTTACTGCTCAGGTTTTTTTTATGCCCGTAATAATTTCAGGATACCCAACATCATCATCATTGCCGGCACAATCATGTTAATTATTTTAATCCCGTTCGGTGGCCGGTCGGTGATTCCAGCCATTAATAATGAAAACTACTTCTATATTTATTTCGGTTCTTTTTTTGTGCAGGGCATTTGTATGGCCATCGTAACAAGAATAAAATATATTAAAAAAGGAGTGCTCAGGTTTTTATCGCTGCCCGAATTTAAACTATTGTTCCGCTACTGTGCACTGGCTTTCATGGGTAACATTATTTTTTTTCTTTTATACCGCATTGATTATTTTTTTGTAGAAAAATATTGCAACGCTGATGAGTTGGGAAATTATATACAGGTTTCAAAGCTCGGGCACCTGTTTTTTATACTGCCAACTATCCTCGCAAGTGCTGTATTTCCTATTACTGCCGGCGGATACAAAGAAGCAATCCATAAATTATTGACCATGTTGTCAAGGGCAATATTTTTTCTTTATTTACTTGTTTGCCTCATTTTAGTATTAACCGGTAAATGGCTTTTCCCTTTTGTGTTTGGAGAAAGTTTTACATCTATGTATCAACCCTTTCTGTGGCTGATACCAGGCATCCTGTCACTCTCCGGTATATTTACCTTAACTGCTTATTTTGCCGGCAAAAACAAGATCAAAGTAAATATTATCGGGTCGGTATATGCATTACTTGTTATCCTGATCGGGGATATTATTTTTATTCCAAAGTATGGCATTAATGCAGCTGCATTGGTCAGCAGCATTGGCTATATTGTTTACCAGCTTTATATCATCATGGTTTTTAAAAAAGAATATCCATGTTCGGCCGCAGATTTTTTTATCTTTAGATGGTCTGACTGGAAACAGGTAAAAAACAGTATTTCAGTCTCACTTAAAAAAACCAATGAAAATTAGCAGCAACGATTTATACACAAGCGGGGAATATTTTAAAAATAATCCCACCTGGGATATTGCCGATGCTGGCTGGAAAACAGATGTGATTGTTGATTTGCTGAAACGAAACAATATTTCAGTATCTGATGTAATTGAAATTGGCTGCGGGGCAGGAGCAAACCTGGTAGAATTGGCTAAAAAAGATGAAAGTATAAAAACTTTAAGAGGCTATGATATTTCGCCACAGGCAATTGAGCTGGCAAAGAAAAATGCATCAGACAGAATTAGTTTTTATAACGAAGATCTTACTGCAAAAGAAAATATAACTGCTGATCTCATGTTGGTTATTGATGTGGTGGAACACGTGGATGATTTTTACGGTTTTTTAAGGAACATAAAAACAAAGAGTAAATATTTCGTCTTTCATATTCCGCTCGATCTTAGTTGCAGAACTGTTATGAAGCCACATGTGCTGTTACAGCAGCGCCAATCGGTTGGCCATATACATTATTTTACCAGGGAAATGGTGGAGTGGGCGTTGCAGGATACCGGATACGAAATAACAGACTGGGTTTACACCAAACCCGTTGTTGATATACAGCCGGCTGATTCGGTAAAAAGATTTATAAAAAAGGTACTTCGAAACATTTCCTTTGCTGTTAGTAAAGAATGGAGTGTAAATAAATGGGGAGGTTATTCAATGATGATTCTGGCAAAATAATAATTGTAGTAAATGAAAGTATTATGGCTTGCAAGCTGGTATCCAAACCAGCTGGATAAATTTACTGGTGATTTTATTCAGCGCCATGCACAGGCCGTTTCTTTATTTTGTGAGATTGAGGTAATTCATGTTGTTAAGGATGCA
>JANOVD010000509.1:0-1509 GCA_031417255.1 Chitinophagaceae bacterium | reverse complement strand
CCGAAAGTATAGTCAGCAATTCGATACATTTCAACATTTACCTCCCGTGGCCTGGTAAGCACTTCCATTTTAATACCATGCATTTTTAATCTTTCTATTACTACATCGCAGGATGCCGGGATCCAATATCCTTTTGGCCTTGTGATAAAATCAAATGGTTCGGTTGATTTATAATCAGCAACGGTGAGCTTCACCGGTTTCCCCAACCATTCAACATAGTTTGCATTGGTTACCGGTGATTTTTTGATCACAGAAGATATTGCTAACAGTTGAAGGCTATCCGGTGGAGCAATGGTTGTTTCAGTTACCGGCTGGTTTGCCCTGGTGTCATAACCTACGGCATTTTTAAATTGCGGAACTTTCCATTGCAATGGAACCTTCGATATCCTGCTGGCCTTGTCTGTTTTTGTAATTTGCTTTAATGATTGCCCGGATGTTGCAAGGAGTTTCAACGTGCTTTCCAGTAATACATAAGTACCCAATACCCGCTGCTTAAATGGTTTTAATGAATGATTCTCGACCAGTATAGTTGCCAGGTGCCGCAGGTCCCCATAAGCGTCAGAGAAACGGGGGCCACCGGTTTGTACAACCATTCCCTGCGAAAATTCCCGGTCATTCACCGCATAGGTTAAAGGTCCCGGTATATGTCCGCTTGCCGTTAAATCGTTATTGGTAAAATTTTGATAAGTGGTTTCCAGCCAGTCCCTGATGCCTTTGGAATAGCCTTGCTTTCCGTAGCCACCATAGGTAATATCATATTGGTAATCGGCACCGTCAGTAACATGAATATCCATACACAGGAGTGGATTATATTCATTAAAAACATTTATAACGGCTCTTATTTCTTTAGTATCGAGTTTTGCATAATCTCTGTTGAGGTTTAAATTTTGAGCATTCGTTCTCCATCCCATGCTTTGAGGTCCTCTTTGATTGGGACGATTGTAAGGAGAACTACGCTCATGTCCATCAACATTGAGGATGGGAATAAATAAGAAATTAACTCCATCTAACAGTTGCTTTTTATTTCCGAAAGCAATATCACGCAATAACATCATTCCTGCATCTTTACCATCTATTTCTCCTGAATGAATGCCTGCCTGTACAAACAAAAGGGGTTTGTCAGAATTTTTTAATGCTGATGCGGTAATCACTTTATCCCGGGATGCAATAATCATATAGATGTCACGACCTTCCGGACTTTTTCCAATAATAACTATGCTAATTAATGAAGATGCATCAGAAAGTTTTTTTAACCAGTCCATGGTTTCTTTATAATCTGGCGTAGTTATAAAACCGGATTTTTCAGTTGGACTTATCCAGGGGTTGTCCGGTTTTGCTATTAACAATTCACTTTTTCCAGTCCATTCAAGAAAAGGCGGTAGTATAGATTGTGCAGAAACAGATTGAGTTATTAAATTTAAAAACAAAAATACTGACAATGGAAATTTATAGGGTAATATCATATTTTAAGTTTTATGATCATGAATAATAATGGTTTTATTTTCAAAT
>JANOVD010000508.1:0-1907 GCA_031417255.1 Chitinophagaceae bacterium | reverse complement strand
CACAAATAAGACTTCATCTTGTTAATCATCCTATCCCTGCAGAAAAATATACCATCGTTCATGCCGCCACGGTTATTGAAATGAACGAACACCCCACCAAAGCATTAAAAGAAAAACAACAATCTTCAATCGCTATTGGTTTTCAGTTATTGGCAGCGGGCAAAACCGATGCATTCATCAGCGCAGGTAATACTGGCGCTATGATGGTGGGTTCGCTTTTCAGCATAAAAGCCATTGCAGGTGTGCTGCGGCCAACCATTGGCGCTTATATGCCACGTGAAGATGGCACACTCGGTTTGTTGGTTGATGCCGGACTAAATGCCGATTGCAAACCCGAAAACCTGAACCAGTTTGCTATCCTCGGTTCGCTGTTTGCAAAGCACATTTTAAATTTTGATAACCCCAAAGTTGGTTTGATAAACCTGGGCGAAGAAGAAGGCAAAGGAAATATACTTACACTGGCAACCTATCCCCTGCTTAAAGAAAATAACCAGATAAATTTTATTGGCAATGTAGAAGGCCGCGATATTTTAACAACCAAAGCCGATGTATTTGTTTGCAATGGTTACACCGGAAACGTGGTTTTAAAACTTGCCGAAAGCATTTACGACATCTGCAAGCGCCGCAATATTGATGATGAACATTTTAACCGTTTTAATTTTGAGCAGTACGGCGGCGTACCTGTACTCGGCGTAAGTAAACCGGTCATTATCGGCCACGGCATATCCCACGCCCTTGCATTTAAAAATATGATACGCATTGCCCACCGCATGTTAGAGACCGATCTTTTGGGAAAGATGAAAGACAGTTTTGTGAGCCAGGCATAGGAATTCTATTTAACTGCAGTGGCTCCGATAGCCCCGATAGCTATCGGGGGAGCACTCTTGTACATTTTATCGTTCGTGAGTTTTTATCAACCGGTATGTTATGGATTTAAAAACCAGCTGCATCTTTACAATACTTTAATTATCGTCATTTCATGTGAAGTATTTATTTATTAAAATACTATTCTCCAGTTTTCTCTTCATAGGCTGTGCAGAGCAAAAAACTGCACCTGATAATTGTATGGAAAATCCAAACGTAGAAGGTAAAATGTTGGTTATTATAGGTGAGAAAATTTCAGTAAAAGTATTGCCGCAGGAAGGAGGTTCTTTAGATGGAAAATTTCTGGCGACTTATAAAATAGAGGAAATTGTTTGTGGTAAATATGACAGGGACACTATTTTATTTATCGCTTACGATCACTATGGATATCCTGGCTTTTCAAATTATAAGAATACTATGCTTTTCCTGTCAGATAATGACAGTGTCATCTATCACCAGAAATACCAGTTTTTTGATGTGTACAAAACAAAGGATGGAAGATGGGCAAGTAGTTATAAAAGCGATGATTATTGGCGAACCGACAGTATAAAGCCTGTACCTATTGAATTTGCAGAAGAAGTTTCTTACAATATTGTAGGGGGAAAAAAGAAATTAATAAAGGAATATTACCCCGAACCATATTACAGGTTAACCAAAGAAAAAGCAATTGCAGAGTGGGGTAATTACGTACCGGAATTATTTCAACTAAAAAAAGAAGGGGTTCTAAAAGCAAGAGGATTATTTGGAACACATTCGGGCTTACAATTCATGGAAACAGAAATGGCTGAATTTGACAATGAATTTATTAGTGTTTCTAAAAAAGAAAGGATACAATTAACAAATGCATTTACCAAATTGATCTTGGCTATTAAAACAAAAAATACAGAACAGATCAGGGAAATGTCCCTCGACAGTATTTATTGTTCTATTTGTGAAGGCATCCGGGATGATTATTATTATAATGAACTGGATTGTAAGCTCCCCCCTTTTAGTACAGTTCAAAAGTAGAAAAATAGTTTCATTATTTAATTGTTTGGTAGTTC
>JANOVD010000507.1:0-7300 GCA_031417255.1 Chitinophagaceae bacterium | reverse complement strand
GGCCCTGCTTCTTCATCACGTCTGCCATATTACACACTTCACGAATACCAAAAAATACACCCAGGCCTGTTGCTTCGGTACGGCCACGTACACCGCCCTGTGTTACCGGCTTACCGGTTACGCAACCGGCAGCATCTATTTCGCCGGGTTTTAATGAAGCATAGGTATCAACTATCCATGCCATTTCCCTGGAGCCTGTTCCATAATCGGGTGCAGGTACATCAATACCGGGGCCGATAAAATTTTTCTTAACTAATTCTGATGTGTAACGACGGGTAATTTTTTCCAGCTCATACTCACTGTATTTCTTTGGATTGATCTTGATACCACCTTTACCACCGCCAAACGGTACATTCACAATAGCACATTTATAGGTCATCAAACTGGCCAATGCCATCACTTCATCCTGGTTTACTTCGTCGCTGAAACGGATACCACCTTTGCAGGGCGCCTTGTGGTGACTGTGTTGTACACGATAAGCTTCAATTACTTCAATACTTCCGTCATCACGCTTTACAGGGAAACGCATCTGGTAAACACTGTTACATGCTTTTATCTGTTCTAAAATTCCCAAATCCCATTTGGTAAATTTGGCGGCTTTGTCAAAGCTTCTTTCCACACTCTGGAAAAAGCTGTATGGCTGGTGAGCACTCATAAAATTGGTTTTATTTTAGCAATCGTTATTTTTAATTAAATGGGCAATCAACAACGGGCAATTTGCAAAAGGGTTTTCAATAAAGGCTGTATTATCATTTGCCTGTTGCCTATTGCTAATTGTTTTCTTTCTCCAACCTGCTTATTTTTCTATCTATTAAAAAAACATAAATAAACAGGCCAATTAAAATGGTAAGGCAAACTGCTACTACCACATAAATTTTACCGTTGCTTCGCATTACATCCGCCATCTCTGGTTTATCCTGTGCAAAAACAACTGCATTAAATAATAAACCACAAACAACTAACAACAAACTTCTAAATAATTTATTCATGTAGCAGCGATTTATCTTTAATTAATTGTAATCTTATTTTTAAGGTTGCTATCCAAACGCCTAACAAGGTCCAGCCAATAACTGCCGGGTAAAAAATCATACGCAGGCGGCTGTCAATATCTTTAAAATTTAATGCCGGGTTACCGCTTTCGCTGCCGGGTGCACCGGGGTGTAAACTTCCCACTAACCTCGGAATTATCCAAATACTTGGAAACAACATGGCAAAAGCAAAAATATTATACACCGCACTTACACGGGCCTTTTTATCCATATCGGTAAATGATCCCCGCAAAACAAAATAAGCGCCGTAAATTAATAAGGCTATGGCGGCGCCAATCAGTTTTGGTTCTTTTAAAATACTGCCCAGGCTCTGGCTTTGATCGGTAACCCAGGTGTAATTTGCCCAGATGGTTCCGGTTGCATAACCCAGTATGCCAAAAAACGAACCTACTGCTGCAAAATTATGGGCAAAAATATCGTTGCGCAGGTTGAATCCGCTTAGATATTTAATACTGTATATAAAACTTATCAGAAAAAGTATCATCATACCAAACCACATACACACATGAAAGTAAAGGTTTCGGATGGTTTCATTGAGAATAAATAAACGGGGAACATCCATTAACAAACCACCTACAACGGTGTATATCAAAATAAGAAAGGATAATATTTTCCACCAGTTTTTTTGCAAAAAGTGAGAAGTTTTTAAAGTGCGGCAAAGATAGGGAAGTTAAAAGTTAATTGTTAAGGGGTTAGGGGTAGTTTTTTGCACTTTACCCAATTTCCAGCATCTCCAATTTTCTTTAATTTACTGCATTGCTGATACTATTTCAATTGGTTGTCAACGTTTGTATCCAATTCCTCAATAGTTTTCCTGGCTGCCGCAAGCCTGATCTTTTTATTCTTCTCCACCAGTTTAGCCGTTGCCCATTTTTCCACATTGTGATGTAGTGGCACCAGCAATGCCGCAATACAAACCAATGCCAGCAACATAAGCAAAGGCGAGTGATTGGTTATCCGTTCTAAAAATGGATGTAGTAATAAATTGAGGAATTCAAATACGATAAGTAAAGCAATTACGCCAAAGAATTCGATCAGTTTGGTATTGGTAATAAAACTGCGGCTGAGCAGTAAATAAAGACTGAACAATGTAATGATACCCAAAGCAATTAAAGCATATTGAATATTCTGTTTGCGTTCTTCAGCAGCTTTTAATTTTTGTATGGCTGAATTCTGTCTGCGTTGCTCTTCTTCAAAAGAAAGCAATTGAGCCTGTTGTACAGTTTTTATATTAAAGAGGCTATCGTTTGCCGCAGTATAAATTTTGTAATATTTTAAAGAGCTGTCAGCATTTATTTTTTCATACATGACTGCAAGTGCTTTTGCAGGCTCATTGCTAAAGGTAAAGAAAGCGGTATTTTGCAAAACGGCAAGGGCGTTTTTTGCATAGAGAATAGCGGAATCAATTTTATTGATATCCTTGTAATATTGAGATACCTGGTTGTAAACAGAAGAAAGAGCTCTATAACCGTTGCCTTTTTTGGCTTGTTCAATAGCTATGTTAAAATAACTAACAGCCAGTGAATGATTCCCCATCTTTCCCTGTATTGCGCCAAGGTTGCTCAGTATGATTTGTAAATTATCGAATTTCTCTATGGGGTTAGCCAGTTCATAAGCTCTTTGTGAATACATTAAGGCCGAATCCGGTTTATTTATTTTGAATTACAACTGGCCAAGATTCATCAAAATAAGAGCCTTAGCAAACTGAGATGATTCATCGTTTATTTTTTTATCATCATCCAGAGCAGCCAGAAATTGAATGATGGCAATTGCATAATCTCCCTGGTCTTTATAAATAAGACCAAGCACATGTTTTACCCTGCTGCTCAAATATAAATTGCCGGATTGTTCAGCAATTGCTTTTGCATTAAAGCAAAGTTCCAGGCCTTTTATAGTATTACCCATTAACCGGTAACATGCTCCTATATTGGCCATGGCCAAACCTTCTGCTAACTTATCATTGCTTTTTTGAGATTGAGAAAGAACAGCCTGCAAATTCAGTAAGGTCAATTCAGGATTACTTTTCGAAGTTTCACCGTAAACCCCCATTATCAGATTAAATCGCTTCTTTTCATCTTTTTCAGCAGCAATTTTTTGAAGGATTGTATCCATGCCGGGGCTTTGAGCAAAAGCAGTTTGCATGCTTGCAAAAAAGCACAACATGGTTATTATTTTTTTCATGTTCAGTTAATTAATTTCGTAACAATAAGAATTCATTTGCATTTTCCGGATGAACAATATGTGTTTCGGCATCAGGATATGCATTGCTGAAAGCCCGGCTAACACCGCCTTTTGCTTTGGGGTTCCATTTACATTCAAAAGCAGTTATTTTTCCATTCGCATCTTCAATATAATCTACTTCCTGCTGCGCCAGTGTTCGCCAGAAAAAACGGGAGGCGTGCTGCCCGGTGTTGTTCAAAAATTTCATCCGTTCGCTGATGAACCAGTTCTCCCATAATTGCCCCGTATCGTTCCGAAGGATTACCGGGTTAAACTGGTTGATGACAGCATTGCGTAAACCGTTATCGTAAAAATAAATTTTATAACTCTTCTTCAGTTCGTTCCTCAGGTTGCGGCTAAAGGCAGGCAGCCGGAAAACTATAAATGCTTTTTCTAACAGGTTAATATATTTTTCAACTGTTTCGGAATTTAATCCGCAGAGTTGTCCCAGTTCATTATAACTTATCAGTTGTGCCATTTGAAAAGCCAATGCCTGCACTAACTTTTCTAATTTATCGGGTTTTTGTATCCGCTCCCAGGTAAGTATATCTTTATATAGATAACTGTTTGCTAATTGTTTTAATAAGGCCTGTTCATTACCCGGCGATGTTACTATTTCAGGATAATAACCGTATAACAAACGATGATGCAATAATCTTTTTTCTTCCAGCAGATTTGTATTCGCCACCATTTCACCAAAAGACAAAGGATATAAATGATACTCCCATTTGCGGCCGGTAAGCGGTTCATTTATTTTATTAGCAAGTTCAAAAGCAGATGAGCCAGTGGCAATTACTTTTACATCTCTTATATTATCGGTTATCAGCTTAATACAAATGCCGATATTTTCAATACGCTGCGCTTCATCAATCACCACCGTTTTATTATTACCAATTAAAGATTTAAGTTGTGTGGAGCTGGGTTTTTCCAATAAACTTCTTATGTCTGTTTCATCGCCATTCCACCAGGCAATGGGTTGTTTGAGCTGAGGCTGTAATAGTTGCAACAAAGTGCTTTTACCCGCCTGTCTTGGACCAAGCAAGATGATGGCTTTGTTATCTTTCAGCTTTGTGGTAATGCTTCCCTCAAGCTTTCTTTTTATCATTAATTCGATTTTATCCGTAAATTTAATACCTTTTTTTCGGATACTTTCTAAAAATTGCTACTATTTTAATTTTTGCCCTTGACTGACTCCTTAATCGATTTTGGGGGTTAGCCAGCCGTATCTTCTTTTTCTCCACCCGTTTAGCTGTTGTCCATTTTTTTGGCCCGTTGATGTAAAGAAACCATCAATGCCGCAATACAAACTATTGCAAACAACATCACTACAGGTTATTGCTTACACACAATCAATCCTTCCATAAATACGGAAACAATATTACTGCCATGGCAATAACCAATACATCCAGGCCAATTATTAACCCTGAGAGTTGTAAAACTGCGCCTTCTTTGAAAATTTCTGCAAATGCTGCTTTGCTCAGGCGCATCAACAGCAACAGTTGGGGAAGAATAACAGGAAACCCTAAAATAGCAATCAATGCTGCATTCTGCTGGGCTTTTGCGGCAATGGCACTCATCAATGTAAATACAATACTGATGCTTGCGCCGCCTAAAATCACTATTCCAATAAACCAAAGGCCGTTATCAACCGGGTTATCTAAAAAAATAAAAAAAAGCAACAGGCTTAACAGGCTCATAAATATCATGAGCAATACATTGTAAATCATTTTTGCAATGATGAATTCAACCGGCGATGCAATGGAATAAAAATACAGCATACGGCCACGGCTTTCCTGCAAAAAACTTTTTGCTACAGCATTTACACAAATAAACAATTGAATAGTCCAGAATAAACCGTTCCATACATTGGCACCAGGTTTATCCATCGATAAAAAAAGCACAAAAATGGTGGAAGCGATATACAACAGGATGCCATAAAACGTATGCTTCTGCCTGAACTCAAGCAGTATGTCTTTTTTTAAAAGCGTAATTATCCTGTTGAACATGTTTAGGTTCTGAAAATTTAATCCTTTAACTGTGCACAGTGCCTGCACCTGGGTTCGTAAATATCTTTTTCGCCCAGCAGCACCTGCGGGCCTTCGGCTATTTTGCGGTAGCTGATGTTGGCAATATTGCCGCATTTCATACAAATAGCATGCAGCTTGGTAATATAATCGGCCTTGGCCAGCAGGTTGGGCATTTGGCCAAAAGGGTTACCTAAATAATCCATATCAAGCCCGGCCACAATAACCCGGATACCTTTTTGTGCCAGTTGCTCACAAACATTGCTTATCTGGTCGTCAAAAAACTGGGCCTCATCAATACCCACTACATCTACATCCTGTGCCAACAACAAAATCTTCAGAGAGTTATCAACCGGAGTAGAATTGATGGCATTGGTATCATGACTTACAATTTTCACTTCGTCGTACCGTGTATCAATAGCGGGTTTAAATATCTCAACATTTAAGTTTGCAATTTTTACACGTTTAAGCCGGCGTATCAATTCTTCTGTTTTTCCGCTGAACATGCTGCCGCAGATCACTTCAATCCAACCACGTCTTTCGCCTTTTAAATTGGGTTCTATAAACATTATGTATTTTTTTTAAAAATCAGTTAGTAACTTGGGGGTTGTATAATTTTAAAAACCTTGCCTGCCTCAGGCATGGGCATCAAAAGTATAATAATATCATGGAAAGAGTGGAGACACTCCTAAAAAAATTACAGGACCAGTTTGCACAAAATGCTTCGCCGGAGCAATTATTGCTTACGGTTCAGATGTTACAGGCAGAACTGCTGCACCTGCAACAAAATAATGCCCCTGTTTTTAACAACGAAACGGTGGTTGTTACGGTCTCCGGCATGAACAGGCCTTTTAATGAATCTTTACAAAATAATACTCCTGCCGAAATACCCGAAGAGAAAACAACAGAAATTTTACAGGTTGATGAAGCGGAAATAGAAGCCGAACTGGAAGAAATTAAACGGAATGCCGAGGCGATACAGCAAATGAGTGTGCAAAACAAACCGCATATTATTTTTGAAACCGAAGAAGATATTCCCACCCTTACGCATCAAAAACAACCCATGTCACAAACCCATCAACCCGTTAAAGAAATAAATGAATCGGCTGCCACGCATGTTACTTCATTAAATGAAAAACTAAAACAGTCGAAAATAGATTTGGGCGATACATTGACCGAAGTGCCCGTGAGGGATTTGCGAAAAGCCATTGGTGTTAACGACCGGTTTTTATTTATCAATGATCTCTTCCGCGGCGATGAAGCAGTGTATGAAAGAAGTATAAAAACAATAAACAGTTTTTCTATTTTTCCGGAAGCCGAATACTGGATACAGCGGGAACTGAAAGTTAAGAACGGATGGAACGATAATGATGAACTGGTAAAACAGTTTTATCAATTGGTTAAAAGGCGTTTTTCATAGTTCGTATTATTTTACTGCTTTCTTTAAATTCTTTATTTTTTTTATTTCGTCTGAAAATGGTTTTCCCATACTTAACAGTTTTTTAATTTGCTCAGAGGGCGAAAGATGTTTTACCATTTCGTAAAGCTTTTCTTTAGCTTGCCAAATTTCTATTTGCACCTTTGGTGTGTTAGTTTTCATAATTAATTAAATCTATAGGTGTAATAATGCGTAAGGGATTGATATAATTATTTTCAAGATTTACCGCAATAATCCTTCGCTCCCTGTTAATATTGGCCAGATGTTTATAATTCCTGCTTACCAGAAAATTGATAGATTTTACTGTACAAACAGCTACATGCAGTGCATCCAGTAACTTTTTTGCCGGAATTACTCCTTCCGAAATGTAAGCAAATGCCATTCGTTGAATTTCGGCTTCATTAGTTTCAGAAATAATTTCAATAGGGTAGGGTCTTCCTGAAAACACGTAATCCACACTGGTAAAGGATTTGAGGATAACTAAATATTAAAAAAGCCTCACTATGGCACAAAATGTGTTCAAAGTGAGGCAACATTAATATTTAAGAACTATGTCAAATTTACTATTT
>JANOVD010000506.1:0-6847 GCA_031417255.1 Chitinophagaceae bacterium | reverse complement strand
AAACAGCACCGGGTAGCCGTGTTTTCGAGCAACTACCATTTGTATGGCGATATGAGCTGGCGGGTGATGGAAACGCTGCGGATGTTGTGCCAGCATGTGGAAGTGTATTCTGTAGATGAAGCATTTGCCGACCTGGATGGTATTGAAGAACCGGCCATGTGGGATTATGGATTACACATTCGCAATACCGTGGAGCAATGGACAGGACTTCCGGTTTCGGTGGGCATTGCTCCCACTAAAACACTGGCCAAGGTTGCCAATCGTATGGCCAAGAAAAATAAAATAGCTACACAAGGCACGGTTACTTTAATTACCCCACAACAAATATTTGATGCATTGGAAAGCACCCCTGTGCAGGACGTATGGGGCGTAGGCTTCCGCAGTACAGAAAAATTAAAGTGGCTTGGAATTGATACTGCCTGGAAGCTCCGTAACATGAGCGAAGCATGGGCAAGAAAAAACCTGGGTGGTGTGGTAGGTGTAAGGCTGATAAAAGAACTGCGTGGAGAACCATGCATAGAAATGAAAGACCCGCTGGAAACAAAAAAAATGATTGCCACAACCCGTATGTTTGGCAAACCGGTTTATGAAGTGAATGAATTGAAAGAAGCAGTTGCCACTTACATAACAAGGGCTGCAGAAAAACTGCGCCGCCAGGGCTGTGCTGCAAAAAACATAAGCGTTTTTGTGGTAACAAACAATTACAGCAGTTCTTACGAATATAAACCGGCAACCAGTTCACTGTACACCATACTTCCCTTTGCCACTTCACTTACCAACCTGCTTATTGCCCATGCGCTGCCATTGGTTGAAAGCCTGTACCGGAAAGGAAGCAAATATTTAAAAGCCGGTGTAATACTGAGCGGCATTGTGCCCGACAATGCCGTTCAATATAATTTATTTGAAAAGCCTTCCCGTCAAAATGAAAAAAAATTAATGAAGATGATTGACAATGTGAACTTCAGTATGCGTGATGATATTTTGAAATTTGCCTCATCCGGAACAAAACGCAACTGGAAGATGCGACAGGAACTGAGAAGCAAACGCTTTACCACAAGGTGGGATGAACTGTACAAGGTTTGTTAAACTGCCGGGCATTATAAATAAACCACATACTAAAAGTTCACAAAATTATACCGGCAAAAAAAATATTTACATAATTAACAGGTATTCTCATCTGAAAATACTTTGCATACAATCTGGCACGGTTTTATAGAATAATACTTTAAACGAATAAGATGAGTAAGCAAACAACCACTAATTTTGCAGCATTTAATGCCGGTCAAAGTCAATTTAAGGAAAGTAAAAAAACTGAGTCAGTTAAAAAAAATCCACGCTATATATATACAGAAGAAGACCTGGGTGAAGGTATTCTTGATGTGGGAATAAATTCACCATATAAATCAGGCAGGTCAGGCAATCAAAATCTACAGCACTGGAATTAAATATACAGGAGCTTATTTAACCAGCCACTGTCTTTTTTCAATCAATCCTTTTTCCCAAAAGTTAATAAACGAAAACAAGTAATTTTGCCCTCAGGGTAAAATTATGATCAAAGAAAATAATAAGTGTTGCGCCGTTATAGGCGCAGGTGTTTCGGGCATTGCAGCCGCCATACGCATGCGCAACAAAGGGTATACAGTAACCGTATTTGAAGCCAATTCATTTCCCGGTGGCAAATGTTCAACAGAAAGCAAGGATGGTTACCGGTTTGATATGGGGCCCTCGGTTTTTACCATGCCGCAATATGTAGATGAACTGTTTGAACTCTCCGGCAAAAACCCACGTGATCATTTTAATTATATACCGCTTGACCCCGTTTACAAATATTTTTTTGAAGATGGAAGTACCCTGGATGCATATCATGGCAAAGAAAAATTTGCTGAGCAACTGGCTGCTAAAACAAAAGATAAGAAAGAAGATATCATCAAATATCTCGACAGAACTGAAACAATCTACAATCTTACTGATGAAGTTTTTTTAAAGAACTCGCTGCACCGCCTTAAGAATTTTTTTACCTGGCCGGTTGCAAAAGGTATTTTAAGCTTCGGAAAAATTGGCGCTTTTGATACCATGAATGGCGCCAATCAAAAAGCATTTAAAGATTTAAGGCTGGTAAAAATATTTAACCGATATGCCACGTATAACGGCTCCAGTCCTTATTTATCGCCGGCTACATTAAATGTAATTGCACATGTTGAAATTGTAAAAGGCGCTTTTTATCCCAAAGGAGGCATGTTCAGCATTACGGCTTCGCTGGTGCAACTGGCAAAGGATATTGGTGTGCAGTTTAATTTCTCAACCCCTGTCACGGAGATATTGATAGAGAACAAAAAAGTGACTGGCGTAAGAACGGATAGCGGAACAGAATCTTTTGATATCGTTATCAGCAACATGGATGTTTATAATAGTTATAAAAAATTAATGCCGCATGTAACAAGGCCGGCAAAAACCCTGGACCAACCCAAATCAAGTTCAGGAATTATTTTTTACTGGGGAATTAAAAAAGAGTTTAAAGAACTTGGTCTGCATAATATCCTCTTCAGCGAAAATTATGAAGCCGAGTTTGATTCCATCTTCTCAAAAAAAACAATCTACCACGACCCTACTATTTATCTAAATATTACCAGTAAACATACTCCATCTGATGCACCGCCGGGATCTGAGAACTGGTTTTCCTTTATCAATGTGCCAAACAACTCGGGACAGGATTGGGATATGTTTATTACAGAAGCCCGTGAAAACATGATCCAAAAAATAAACAGGGTTTTAAAAACAGATATCAGGCCGTTGATCGAAAGTGAAATGGTTTTTGATCCAAGGGTGATAGAAAACCGCACTTCCAGTGCATTTGGTTCTATTTATGGCAACAGCTCCAATAATAAATTTGCAGCTTTTTTAAGGCACGCAAATTTTTCAAAAGAAATTAAATATTTATATTTCTGTGGCGGCAGTGTTCACCCCGGGCCAAGCATACCTTTATGTTTGTTATCTGCAAAAATCACCACAGATTTAATTAAATAAACTTAGAACAGGGCCGCTTATTTAGATTAAATTTGCCCCGATTAATTTTTTAAACCAAGCTAACTGCTTTAATATCTTCAACTGAATGAAACTATTGCTGCGTAATTGGTTGTCAGTTTTAGTAACAACATGAATGATCCGGTAATTATAGAGATACAAAATTTAACCAAAACATTTAAAGGTGCAACTGAACCTGCAGTTGATGGTATTTCATTTTCTATAAACCGGAATGAGATATTTGGATTGCTTGGCCCCAATGGCGCCGGAAAAACAACTACTATTTCCATTCTTTGCGGCCTTTTTCCTCCAACCAGCGGAAGAGTATTGATAGATGGGAAAGATTTACATACCGAATTATCTTCCATTAAAAATATGATCGGTATCGTGCCGCAGGATATAGCTCTTTATCCAACATTATCGGCCCGTGAAAATTTGGCATTCTACGGAAGCATGTATGGCCTGCATGGAAAAGATTTGAAAGATAAAATTGAGAACTGGCTACAAAAGCTGGGATTGATTGATGCAGCAAAAAGACAGGTATCAACTTATTCGGGTGGCATGAAGAGGCGGGTAAATTTAATTGCCGGTGTTTTACACGATCCTAAAATTTTATTTTTAGATGAGCCAACTGTTGGTGTAGATGTACAAAGCCGCAATGTGATCATTGATCATTTAAAAGAAATTAATGCGTTGGGCACAACAATTATTTACACTTCTCACCACATGGAAGAAGCTGAACATTTTTGTACCCGTGTCTCCATCATTGATCACGGAAAAATTTTAATACAGGGCACACCCAGCGAACTGATCAGTAACAACGCCGGATCAATCAACCTCGAAAATGTATTTTTAAATTTAACCAACCGTAAATTAAGAGACTGATGATGATCAAACTATTGGCAACGGTTAAAAAAGAGATCTTACTCCTTATACGGGATAAGGTGGGTTTATCTATTTTATTCCTGATGCCGATGGTGTTAATTTTTGTTATGACTCTTATTCAGGATTCGGCTTTTAAAACAATGAACGAAAAAGGTATTCCCATTGTTTTTGTAAACAATGACAACGATTCTTTAGGCATCCTGATTGAAGCAGGTTTACGGAATAACGATCTCTGCACTTTTCACGACAGCATTGATGGAAAGCCCGCTACTGTTGAACTGGCATTGAAAGCTGTTGGCGAGGGAAAATTCCTTGTAGGTATTATTATTCCAAAAGGCGCAACAGAAGCTATAAGAAAAAATGTTGCCGAACTGGTAAGTGAAACAATGAATGGAGAAGATTCAGCAGTACAAAAATTAAATCAGTTACAGGACTCTGTTGAGATCACCATCATGATTGATCCGGTTGCAAAAAAATCTTTTCTGATTTCTGTTACCAGCAGCCTGCGTGAATTTATTTCGGAAGTGAAAACCAGGATCATGTTCCAGACTTTTTCTGATCAGATAGCAGAAGTGATCCCTGATAAACAAAATGCTCCAAAGAATTCTTATAAAAAATCACAGATCATAAAGTATAAAGAAATATATGCTTCAAAATCTGAAGACAAAATTGTACCCAACGCAGTACAGCACAATGTGCCGGCCTGGACCATCTTTGCCATGTTCTTTATTGCCATACCGCTTTCGGGTAGTATTTTAAAAGAAAAAAATGAAGGCAGTGTTTTTCGGCTGCTTACCATGCCAACGCCATATTTACTTTTGGTAAACGGAAAAATAATTGTGTATGTAATGGTTTGTTTAATTCAGTTTGCATTAATGCTTTCTGTTGGACAAATATTTTTACCCATGTTTGGTTTACCTGCGCTTGTACTTGGCAACAGTCTGGCGGGTATCTTTATATTGGCACTGGCAACATCATTTGCTGCAACCGGCTATGGTGTAATGGTGGGCACATTAGCAGCAACAGAGCATCAGGCAGCCATCATGGGTTCTTTATCCATACTTTTATTATCAGCCCTGGGTGGTATTTGGGTACCCAGTTATGTAATGCCCGAAGTAATGCGTAATATCAGTGCCTGGTCGCCGTTAAACTGGTCGCTTGAAGGATTTTATAAATTATTTTTAAGAGGTGGGCATGTAACAGATATTTTGTTGGATGCGTTTAAATTAATGGCATTCTTTTTTGCAACCATGTACATCTCTTACCTGTATAACCGGAAAAAAAGAACAGTTTAAAGCATGGATTTAAATATCATCATAACCGAAATAAAAAAGTATATCGAAAACAATATACTGGCAGAGGCTGTGCAGATTGATGCCACTACAAATTTAAAACAGGCAGGCATCGATTCATTTTCAACAGTTGAGATCATTTTGTTTATAGAACGCAGGTTTGGTGTTTCAATTCCTGATGAAAAATTATTGCCGGAGAATTTTAAAACCCTACAGGCACTTGCTGCCATTGTGCAGGAGTTGATGCCGGATGCATCCTAAAGTTTAAAAGCATGACAACTTTTAATAAAGCTGAACTTCCCAAAAAAGTAATTTTAAGCGGTGCTGATTGTTTTCATTTGGTTTTAGATAAACATGCAAAGAAACATGGCGCCGGCGGTAATGTAATGCGAAAGATCTTTTATTTCAACAATACATTATCGTTTGAAAAGATAAACAACATCCTGAAAAGCTCGCCTGTTATTTACTGGCTCTGTAATATTAAACTTGTACAAAGCCGGTTGTTTAAACTAACCTACTGGAAATATACCAACACTGGAAATGAGATCATACTTCATGAACATCATTCAGTAAATGAAGATAAAATTCCCGAAATCATTTTAACAAGAGATCTTACTGTTGAATCAGTAAGATTTATTGAAGCCGACCTGGTTCACTATCCTTCGGGTGGTTGTGCATTTATTTTATCCTGGAACCATATTCTCCTTGATGCAAAAGGAACAACGCTTTTGTTTGAACATTTAAATCTGCTATCAGAAAACAAACCACAGGATTTTGATAGTTTTTTCCCTGGTGCAGAAAAGAAGACAAATATTGTAACCTACATCAGTAACATGTACAAGGTTAAAAAATTCGTTCAAACATCTGCGAAGCCGCCGATTAGTTCAGTTGCAGATTCCAAAAGCAAAATTGATGATGGAAAAACGCTTACCAAAATCATTTCTTTTAATACAGATGAAACAAGAAAGTTAAATGAGAATGCTTTAAAAGCAGGTTCCCGGTTTGGGCCCACACTTTATCTTGTAGCCTGCTGTTCGCATGTAATTCATTTTCTTAACCGGCAAAAAAACAAGGCAGGTGATATCTGGCTGCCTGTCCCTTATGACGGCAGGTTAAGGGGCGCTGCAGGACCATTGATCTCAAACTGTGTCTCTTTTTTATTTTACCGTATTCCACAAGATGAATTAAACAATGTGCCACAAACTGTAACATGTTTGAGTACACAAATGACAGCTCAAATTAAAGATAGCATACCGCAGAAATATTCCATGTTCCTCAACATGATGCGGCATGTTCCGCTATGGTTGTATTATTTTTTGATCAGCCGTACAGGCAAAGGTTTATTTGCAAGTTTTTTATTTACTTCAACAGGCGACAATTTCAATGATCTTAAATCATTGTTTGGTGAGCCAATCAGAAATATCAACATGATCCCCGCACTCACATTTCCACCCGGCTTAACTTTTGTTTTTTTAAAGCATGATGAAGCACTCAATATAAATATTGCTTACTCGCCCGATATTATCAGCAATAATGAATTACATTTAATTGAACAAAAGATAAAAGAAATTTTACTTGCTGATTATTAATGGAAACTATTCAACATACCGATGTGGTTGTTTTAGGTGGCGGCTCTGCCGGCGTTGCAG
>JANOVD010000505.1:0-6008 GCA_031417255.1 Chitinophagaceae bacterium | reverse complement strand
TTTATTTGCTTATCAAAATCAGATTCTATCAATTTGTCCTGAACAATGCAGTATTTTTCATATTCATTTTCGGCAAGTGCCAGGGCCACTTCGTGGGTAACTTTACCGGGGTGTTTTAAAACTGCTTCTTCATTAAACTGTAAAAAAGCATCTAATTTTACTACCCAATCTTTCATATTCATTACTACTCCTTTTTGTGCCTGGTTTTCGGCATAGTCAATATACATGGAAACAATTCTGTTTAATCCGGTCAATTCTTTTTCGGTTAAATAATTTTTTGCAATGCCACATCTGTTTTTCTGATTGCTCCTTTTGGAGCGTTTTTCCAGGTAGCTAAGCCCATGTTGTCTTTGCTGCTGTTAACTCTGGCAGCAATTAGTTCCGCCGCCGTTTGCCCGGTTATTGCCCAATGTAGTTTGTTTTGAACTGTAGCAAAAAAGGTTTTTGTAGTTTTTGTATCTGCATTATAATCGGCACTGCATTGGGCATAGATGTCGGTTATTTTCTGGTAAAACCTTCTTTCGCTGCTTCGTATGTCTCTTATACGGGCAAGCTGTTCTTCAAAATAATCTTTACCAAAAATGGTATGGGGGTTTTTAAGGCGTTCATCATCCATGGTAAAACCCTTGATAATGTATTCCTTTAACCGCTCGGTAGCCCAAATACGGAAAGCCGTTGCCTGTGTGCTGTTAACACGGTACCCAACTGAAATGATGGCATCAAGATTGTAGAAAGTGGTTTTATAGATTTTGGCATCAGCGGCAGTATGTTCCAAAATGGAACTAACTGCCGCTTCGTTCAATTCACCCGATTCAAAAATATTTTTGAGATGCTTGGTAACTGCTGGTCGCTGCACTCCAAACAAATCAGCAATTTTTTGTTGCGTAAGCCAGATTGTTTCGTTTTGTAAATAAATTTCAACCTTTACTTTGCCATTGGGCGTTGTATAAAGTAAAATTTCGTTAAAGCCTTCTTTTGCCGGCACCTGTTTTTTTGCCATGTGTATTATTTATTTTCTGTGATGGCAATTTCATCAATCTGTTTGAAGGTAGCTAATTTTTTTGTTTGAATAAAATGCTGCGGCTTATCGCCGTTGGGGGGGAAGCCAGACGGCGGCGAATGCTGGTGCGGCAGTGGGCTTGCCGATGTATGGGAACACCGATTGCGACGGTGGGATTTAATTACTGTTTCGCCGGATAGTACAATTGACGAATGTATGGAATTGATGACGGGCAAATTCATCAGGCATTTACCGGTTGTTGCCGATAATAAATTAGTGGGGATTATTTCTATTGGAGATGTTGTAAGGCGAATTATAGAAGAACAGAAATCAATTATCGGCCATATGGAACAGTATATTGCGGGGAGTTAGATTCATCGTTATCTTAATCCTTTTCCGGTTTTTTCTTTGCGATCCGTTCTGGTTTATTATTATTGTCGCACTATTTCATTTGTTTAACCTGGTCAATAAAATCATTAAAAAGCTTATCAATACTGTTTGGGTCAAATGTTTTTCTGTACAGTATGTACAATTCTTTTCCTTCTTTAATTGAATAGTCAGATAAATCAGTTGAGAATGTACCAATAATGCAGGTAAAAATTTCGGTACTGCGCCTGAATTGACAAGTTACCTTATAGATATAAAACCTGGAAACTTTATTTTTGATAGCAGCATCTTTAATGGCCACTATATCGTAATATTTCGGGGTATTTTGATCTATTTCATTATTTGTATAAAAGCCGGCAAATGCATCGGCAAAAGATCTTTGATTGGCAAACTCCCCCTTAAAAAAAGATTGCTTGCCAATTTTTGCCAGTTCATCATATAATTCAATTCGCCGGCCCGGTGTTTTACAAAGCTGGTCAATAAATTGAGAAGAAACGGATTGGTTATTTTTTGCCATTGCTACAATGGTCATTATGCTTAAATTATTATTATTCAGCTCCAGAAAATCAGTTAACAATGCCTTTGATTGTTTCTGGTTGCTTTTTGCAAGCATTTGCAGTAGGGCACTGATATGCGGTAATTGAAAATTTTCATTATTATTATCCCGGTATTTTTTTAATAATTTTTTTGCCAGCCGATTGATATCGTCTTCATATTCTAAAAGAGTGCTGTATTGAATTTTATTACTGTCTATCAGCATATTTGCCAGTTCCAATACAACCGCTGCCAGGTTATCGTCTTTGAGTTTAATGGAAATTTCAGGAAACAGGGAAGCTGCCATATCCGGTAACCGGCTAAAATTGCTGAGTGCAATTGTATAATCATCAGCAGCAGGAGGGTCGTTTAATAAAATGCCTTTGAGTATATGGTATGCCTGTTGGTTATTGGTAGCAGTTAAGATATTGATCATTAACATTCTTAGTTGTTCATTCTTTGAGGATAATGCCGGGTAGTTTGTTTTAATAAAATTAAAGAGTTCATCGCCTGCATAAGGCACCATTGTTTGCGATAGAAGTACAGGAACATTGTAACCATTACTATTAACAGTATTATAGTTATACAAAAATGCATTTAAAACTTTGTGCAAATCTCCGGCTGGAAATTTGAACCCGTTTTTTAATGCTTCAGCGGCTGCTTTACTTTTACTGCTGTCGGCAGATTGCAGGTCTTTTATCAGCAGATCGGTTTTGGAGGTAAAAGCTGAAGTAGTAAAAGTTTCATTTGTAAACCGGAAGCTGTTAAAAAAATTATCAGCATTATCATTTGTTACAATTTCTTTAGCACCTTTTATATTAATAACAAAAACAGAATCGGCATAATGCATGATACGTAATCTGCTGTATGAATTATTGACCAATGTTTTCAACAGTAATTCCCTGCCTTCAATATTCCCGTTTAAAACATTTATTTTATAAATCAATGAATCGGAACCTGAAATATTATTTATTGCCAGTGAATCATTGAAGTGAATGCGGACAAAGTCGTTTAGTAAAGAAGTTTTTTTATCGGCATAGTAATATTTATCCAAACCAAAGGCAGTAATGCCATAAGACATAGCATTGCTGTTGTCAAAAGCATAATAATCTGTACGTTTCTTTAATCCCGAAATATTATTTTGAAGAATATTTATTGGCGAGGGCGACATTACTGAAAACAGGCCGTTGCCACCTGTCCGATTTTCAAATACTGTTTTAAGATAAGGAAGGAATTTAAAAGAGTTAAAAAAATTATCAAACAACAATTCATTTCCAGGTACTGCAAGGCCTCTTGCTGTAAGATTATAAAGCCTGTTGTGGCGTAAAGTTAGAATTGTATATATCACATTGGTTTTACCATCTACCTCACCTCTGATTTTAACTTTCAACGCCGGATAGTTATCCAGCAGCACATTTTCTTCGGCCATATTTTTTAGTGAAACTCCTTTTAAAACTTCATTTATAGTCTGTGTAAAAATGGTACTGTCAAAATCATTGAAGTATCCCTTAAAAGGTTCTTTTATAAGTACCAGGTAGCTTATCTTTTTCTTCATATCCACACTGCTGAAAAATGTTACATCTTCTTTGGTATAGGTTACAGCCCCATCTATTGTTTCTTTTTTGGGTTGAGTTGGCATAGATACGCTGAACGCCTTGCCGGGACTAACAAAAGAAATCATTTCCGTCTCAACCTGCTGTTTGTTCAGATTTATTTTATATGTTGCCATAAAATTTTCGCAACGTACCGACTCCAGACTGTCCCTGTTTTTAGATCCCACAGCAAACATATAGGTTTTACCGCTTTTACTGAATATATGCATTTTGATATAACCTGCGGGGCTTTTAAAATTCATTTCATAGCCATCCTGGCTTTGCCTGTTGATTTTATTGACAGCGTATAGTTTTACATCATTCCATGAGAAAAAACGTTTTATCTCTTCTGTTTCTTTGTCAATCGTCTTATTGATATTTCCATCTTCATGCACACCGCACATGAGCATGATCTCATTTGACAGTTCCTTGTAAGTTTTTACAAACAGTTTGTTTGTAATGGCCGTAAGGTCAGTAGGCTTACCGGGCATCTGCACAATATAATTTGAATCCGGATCGGAGATACTGATAAGTGTGTTCAACTGTTTATTAATTTTATAATCCCCGGGCTCAATTTTTTTTGAAGAAAAAACCGGTTCTACAGTAAATCCTTTTTTGCGTAATAAGCTTATTACACCAGAGTCGCCGGGTAAATGTGCAGCACCAACAGCACAAAAAGTGCTTCGTATTTTTCCGAGGCTGTCAATACGCTTGGCCATTATATCATTGCGGTTGTACAGCATTAAACTCAGGTGCCTTGCTGTTTCGCCCAGTTTACTGAACTCATGCAGCTTATCAAGTTCTGCAGCGGTATAATTTACAATCATCCATTCAAATACATCTACATATTTTTTTCGTTGATTTTTTAAAAAAAGTTCAGGGTCAAATGTATTTCCAAGTTCATCAAGCAGGGCAGAGCGGCCTGCAATATCTTCAAGGCCTCCCATAGTTTTTCCCTGGGTTTTTGCTATATCAAAAAGATACAGGTCAAAAGTGGTATTCATATCATTTTTATCTCTTTGCCTGTATGCTTTCCGCAACCTGGCAATATCTCTTGAAGAAAGATCATTGTAGCGCTGCCTGAGCTTATTATAGATTGAATCAAATTCCCACTGCTTTCTTTTGTAATAATTGGGGTCTTTTTTTACAAGATTATTCTCAACAGCTTCTTTATAATCAATATTAAGTTGCTTGCTTTCCAATGAATTTATAAATGTATCAATATTGTCGCTGGGATCAATTTCCATGGCAAATCCTTCGCAAAAGCTGATACTGCTATACACCGAGTCGCCGAGGTAATACACCCGTTTATCTGCTGTGTGCATGGTACCGTATAAATAACAAGGCTTTGCAAAATTATTACCCGAAATCCTCCACAATAGTGTTTTTGGAGTTTCCTGTGCCTGCAAAAATTGCATGGCGAAACTTAAAAGCAGCGTTAAATGGAAAGGTACCAAACGCATAAAATTGATTTTGCTTTAAGCCGTTAATCAAACTCATTTCTAAACCCAAGGCTCTTTACATTCTTCACACTTTCCATCACAATATCATCCTGGTATTCTTTAAAAGCTTCCAGTTTTCCGGCAATGGAGGTATCGTGCAGGGCTAAAATTTGTGCGGCTAAGATGCCGGCATTTTTTGCACCGTTTAAGGCAACGGTGGCTTCAGGCACACCGTAGGGCATTTGTAAAATTGAAAGCACAGAATCCCAGCCATCAATACTATTGGAAGATTTAATCGGCACACCAATTACGGGTAAAATGGTTTGTGCAGCGATCATACCGGGTAAATGTGCAGCGGCGCCGGCGCCGGCTATAATAACTTTTAAGCCACGATCTTTTGCTTTGCTTGCATACTCCCGCAACCGCTCGGGTGTACGGTGTGCCGACACGATGGTTAACTCAGGTTCTACTTCAAACTGGCGAAGCATTTCGGCAGCGCCTTTCATAATTTCCAGATCGCTTTCGCTGCCCATTACTATTCCAACTAAGGGTCCGTGAGTTTGGGGTTTTGCCCGCCCGGATGACTCGGTCGGACGGGTGTTTTTGGTTTTGGGTTGTTCTGACATCAGGCTTTATTTAATTTTATTTAAGATCTTATTTTTGAGCTGTTAAGATATGAAATATAATGTTGGTTTTTTTATTGCAGAGAAAATGAGGGGCAGAGAAAACGCAGAGAATAATACATGTCAGCGAAACTGCTTTTCTCTTTTTCTCAGCGATAAAATTCTATTTAACCAAATCTCCTTTCAGCCTTAGCAATTCAGTTTCTGCTAGCTTGGTATTATACCTTGCCGCAATTAAACGGTCATAAGCAAGCTCTAAACTTTTTTGTGTTTCCCTTAGTTCGAGATAGGTGGATATGCCAAGCCTTAATCTCTCTAATGCGATATAAACATTTTCTTTTGCCAGCAAAATATTTTCTTCTTCCAATGCTAGAGTTTTCTTTTGCAATTCATAATCTTTAAAAGCATTGGTAATACCCAGTTCAATCTG
>JANOVD010000504.1:0-6380 GCA_031417255.1 Chitinophagaceae bacterium | reverse complement strand
GCCGTCATCGTCAATCACGCGAACTTCTAAGCTGACCGTCCCCAGATCCGCCGGAATGGTGTACGCGAACGTCACTGGGCACTGGCGCTTGCCTATGGGCCAAATATAAACGACCTGGGTTATGCCGCTTCTCCTGCAGCATTGCAGGCTACGCAAATGGCTGCTCAATTATCAGCTAAAGCAGGTGTGATGGAAAAAGTACTTATCAACGCTATGCAGGTACGATATACAGCCGACTCTGCCGATGCCACCCGTGCAAAACTGAACCGTGCTTATACGGCCATGATGAAAACGGTTTATGAAAAATTTCCCGATAATGCCGATGCACAGGCATTGTATGCAGATGCCCTGATGCTGGAACATCCCTGGGATCTCTGGAAAATTAACGGAATGCCTAAACCCTGGACACCATTGATACAGGAAGTGCTGGAGCAATTGCTTGCAAAAACTCCGGGCCATCCCGGCGCCAATCATTATTATATACATGTGATGGAGCCATCGCCTTATGCCTACAAAGCTTTACCAAGCGCCGACCGTTTAGGAAAACTTACACCCGGCCTTTCGCATACGGTGCATATGCCTTCGCATATTTATTTGCGAACAGGCCATTATCAAAAAGGGGTTACGGTTAATGAAAATGCGGTGAACAGTTATAAAAAAATAATCCCGTTATACAGCCCTGTAACGGGCAACGACTTCCTGTACATCATTCATAACCTGCACATGCAAACTAATAATGCGTTGATGGCCGGATTTTCGGAATATGCATTACAGGCTGCTAAAGAAACGGTAAAAAGTATTCCGGCTGATTACTTATCATTTCCTGCGCCCCTTGGTTCTGCCGTGCAATATATTTACATGACACCTACATTGGTAAATGTTCGGTTTGGTAAATGGAATGAGTTGTTGTTGGCTTCGCAACCAGAACAAAAATTGTTGTATGCCAATATTCTTTTTCATTTTGGCCGGGGGATGGCACTGGCGCATCAGTTAAAACCCGATGAAGCAAAAACAGAATTAAAAAAAATGCAGCAGCTTATGAAAGACAGCAGCCTGTATATTCCTTTCAGCCCTTTTTCACCGGCAATTGATGGAGCCGTTGTGGCGGAGCATCTTTTAAAAGGCAGCATTGCATTGACGGGAAAAAAATATACTGAAGCCATTGCTGCATTTATTAAAGCCGTTTCCACCGAAGAGAACATGATATATAACGAGCCACGTGACTGGTTATTAAATCCAAAGCATTACCTTGGAAATGCTTACCTGGACAACAATCAGCCTGTTGAAGCAGAAAAAATTTTCAAAAAAGACCTGTTGAATAATAATGAAAATGGCTGGGCATTGTATGGGGTATACCAGGCTTTGCTGGCCCAAAAGAAAAATGCCAAAGCACAAATAATGCTGGCAAAATATCAAAAAGCATTTATAAAAGCCGATGTGAAACTGAATGCTGCGGTTTTCTAATGTTTTTTTTAAGATTACATACAGGGGAAACTAAGTTAAATTTGAGTAATCAGATGACCCCAAAGAAACAGGGAATGCCCCCATTGATTATATTTTCTTTAATAAAAATGTAAACGTGCTCAAACATGCAACGTTAAGACAGAATTGGCAGGGCAGGTTTTCAAGTGATTATTTTCCGGTATTGGCCAGGTTGATGATCAATTGATTTGTACAATACTATCCTTGTTCTCCTTCTTTCACTTTTTTGATATAATCTTCATGCTCTTTTAAATGTTCTTCAGGCGGCATTTTTACAGAAAGCGGGCCGTTGCCGATTATTAAAAAATAAATGAGCAGCAATAAAACTATGATTGAAAGAAATAATTCGGAATATGGGCTAAAAGCCTGCCTGGTAGCATTAATGTTTACAAAAATGATTGCACCCAGTAAAATAGGTATCTGAATTAAACAGGCGGCACGGGTAAACATACCGATGGTTAAAAAGAACCCGCCAATAATATGTGCAAATGCCACATAGTGTGCCACTAAAATAATTACAAAAGAACCGAAGGGGGACCTTAAAGTCATCAGACTGATCAGGTCGCTGGTGTTGCGGAGAAAATCAACACCTTTATAGCAAAGAAAGATTCCCAGAACGATACGAATAATATCCAGCCATTTTGGGTGATGCCTGTCGCCCCAATACTCAAATTTTTCGAGGAGGTTCATAACGTATATTTTAAAACGTGAAAAAAGAACTTGTATAAATTTAATTCTTTTCGGGCATAGATGCAAGTACTAACTTATTGACGTGCAGTTTTTCAGCCTATCATTTGAATCGATCTGTTGGTCAGACTTTCGGGAATCAATACCAATTTCGCTTTATAACCTTTAGCTATTAGTCCCAACTGATCATCCAATTGCATTACCTGTGCTGGATATAAACTGCACATGCGAAGGGCTTCGCCGGTTTCTATGCCAACATGTTTTACAAGGTTTTGTAAGGCTTTGTACATGGTTAATGCCGATCCGCTGAGGATATTATCTGCTGTATATTTATCGCCATCCGGCAGATGCTGATAATAACCTTCAGTTGTTGTTGTTACTGCATCAGTAATGGCAAAAAGCCTTTGCTGCATGATCTTCTTTGCTATCCGTATGGCAGCATGATCAACATGGAAACCATCAGCAATAATACTCGCCTTCACTTTTTGATGATCAAGGGCAGCACCTGCTAAGCCCGGGCTGCGGTGTTGCAAAGGACTCATAGCATTGTATAAATGAGTTACAGCAGTAATGCCATTATTGAAACCTTGCATACCCTCTTCATAAGTTGCATTACTGTGACCTGCAAAAATTTTAATACCGGATGATAGGATGCAATCAATAACTTCTTTACTGCACACTTCGGGGGCAAGCGTGATTATCTTTAAAACATCTTTGCCATAATGAATCAATGCTTCTGCTTCTTTTAAAGTCGGGCTGTGTATCAACAATTCTATATGGGCGCCTCTTTTCAATTTATTTATCCAGGGGCCTTCAGCATGTAGTCCTAAAATACCTTCTCCACCTTGTTGCCAATACAATCTTATGGCATCAATACATTGAAAAAGTATTTCAGGTTGATTAGTAGCAACAGTCGGCATGCAAAAAGCGGCACCGCCGCTTTTGCTGTAATCATTTAATAATTGTAGAGAATCTGTATCAGGATAAACTGCAAATAATTTTTCATAAGCGCCATATATCTGCAGATCTATAAATGCAGGGGCCAGGATAGTTTGGGTAAAATATTCCGTTTCAATAACCGGAGAAACTTCTTTAGCTGGCAGAATCGTTTTAATAATTCCGTTCTCAACTATTACGGCATGTTCATTCAGCCATTCATTACCCGTAAAAATAAGATTGGCGATATATGCTTTTGTTGCTGCCATAGAAAAATTATCTGCAGCAAAAATAGCAAAACAGCTAAGCTTATTTTATTTTTAAAATAATACCACCCTGAATTTGAGTAATATCATAACCGGCCTCAACATTAACGCCAAAGGAAGGGGTTATAAAATAAGAGGCACCAACAAAGCCGCCAAAAACCGGTATTACTTCATTTTGCCTTACCGTACCGTTTTTATTATATGTATATTGATTGAAACCTGCACCCGCTGCAAGTCCGGCATAGGTATCAAGCCCCCTTACATTCCAGCCATGGTGCCAGGCACTACGGCCGGCTACAATAACTGTACGGGCTTTATAATCGTCAAGTGTACCACCATTGGAAAACGTACCGCCAACTTCTACACCCAATGATATAACACCGGGGCCGGCATTCCACAGGCCCGCCTCAAAAACGGCTTTTGTACCAAAGGCTGAATTGTAGTAATTGCTGTTGTACTCGTTTCCAACGCCGGCCCCGGCACTGAATGTTACTGAACCTTTTTCAAAAGGATTTACAGCGTTTCTGTCTGATTGTGCCGTGGCAATACCGGGCAAAGCAATAAGAAGACAAAATAAAATTGCGGGGATTAAGTTTTTTGTTTTCATACCGAACCATAAAACAAATATTATACCAACGGATTGTATAATAATCTACGGATACGTTAATTATTTTAGAAAAAACAGGTTGCTGAAATGATACGGCAAATTGTATTGACAACATTTATTTTATTTTTTTGCTCTTATTGCAAACGGAATTTCCCTAACTTTCCCTAATGAAACATTTTAAGTTTTATTCAAAAGAAGATATTTTATCACTCACCCGTGTGCGTCGTTTTGAAACGAAAATGGGTGAGCGGTTGCAATACTTAAAACCCGAAACTGACTGGCCTGAGGTTTTACAGGAGTCTCCGGCAAAGTTTGTTTTGCTGGGTATTCCCGAGGACTTTGGCGTAAAGGCCAATTATGGTGTTGGTGGTACAGATACCGCATGGTTATCTTTCCTGGCTTCATTTTTAAATTCACAAAGCAATGATTTTTTAACCGGCGAAAACACATTGCTGCTTGGGCATTTTGATTTTGGCGATGTAAAATTTTTAATTGAGAACAATGCTTACAATGCCGAAGAAAAAATAAATGCTTACCGCCATGCACTTAAAATTGTGGATGAAGAAGTGGAGGACCTGATCAAAGTGATTGCATCGGCAAATAAAATTCCCATCATCATCGGCGGCGGACATAATAATGCTTATCCAATTATAAAAGGGGTTGCCAAAGGTTTACACAAGGCAGATGTTATTCCGCTGTCGCAGATAAATTGTATAAATTTAGATGCACATGCCGATTACAGTGTTGCAGAAGGAAGACACAGTGGAAACGGTTTCAGGTATGCAGAAGAAGATGGTTACCTGGGAAAATATTGTATGGTTGCTTTACATGAAAGCTATATTTCGCAAAATGTGCTGATGGATATTCATAATAATCCCTTCCTGGATTATATCAGCTACGAAGAAATTTTTATTCATGAACGCAAGAATTTTATACAGGCTGTTGCACATGCAACGGGCTTTACCGAAGACAGTTATACAGGAATAGAAATAGACCTTGATTGTGTGGAGAACACTTTAAGCAGTGCATTAACACCAAGCGGCATTACGCCTTTGCTGGCCCGCAAATACATAACTTTTACAGCCCAGGATTCAAAAGTTGCTTACCTGCATATTTGTGAAGGCGCAACACAACTAGCCGACGGAAGAAAAAGTGAATCAACCGGTAAACTGATCAGTTATTTAGTGAGTGATTTTATTAAAGCGTTAACACTGGATTAATTTAGCTGAGCCGCAAGTTCCTCTTCTGTTACAATACCATCCTTACGCCAAACCTGTTTACCATCTTTAAAAACAATAAACACAGGCAGTGCAGTAACTTTATATGCCTGTAAAATATCCTGGTCTCGGCCACCATCTACATTTAGCAAAGTAAATTTTCCTTTGTTATTGGCTGTTAAATTTTTTAAAACAGGTTCCATCTGTTTGCAGGGTGGGCACCAGCTTGCACCAAAATCAACCAATACTGTTTTTGAGCCGGTGATGGTTGCATTCATTTCATCCATGGTCATTTGCTTTTCGGTAGTCTTGTCTTCCAGTGGTTTATCGGCTGCACGCCAGGCATTGGTTCCGCCGGTTAGTTCATACACATTTGCAAAACCCATTTTACGCATTTTGTTTGCTGCTGCAGCGCTACGGCCACCGGCAAGGCAATACACATAAACGGGTTTGTTCTTATCAACAAATGCAATGCGGCGTTCAAATTCTTTTTTGTCATTCCAATCGGCCTGTAATGCATTTTTTATATGGCCCGAGAAAAATTCTCCGGGTGTTCTTACATCCAGTATCTGAATATTTTCTTTGGTTGTGATCTCTTTTTCAAATTCATCTGCAGTTAAAGCGGTTTTTGTTTGTGCTGTGCATGAAAAAATGAATGCTGAGAATAATAGGGTAGCATTAATGTTATTTAAAAATTTCATCCGTTTGTTTTTTGCAAATTTACTTTATTAATATTAATAAGTGAGATACAGCTAATAAAGTAAAAACAAAAAAGCCATCCTGCTTAAGGCAGGATGGCTTTTTAATATCTGCATACAATTAATTTGATTTCATTGTAAGCTGTAAGTTTTTACCATTATCTTTTGATTTTGGAGCAACAATCATTTTATCTTTCGATATTTCCAGAACCGTCATTGTATCAGTTGAGTTAAAACCTTCTCCTTTACTGTATAGTGTTTTTCCATCTTCACTTAAACTATACGTTCCTTTCTGTGTGTCCTCTCTCATACCACCCGCCTGTTCATAGCTTCCGTCTTTTTTAAATTCCATTGTTGAAGTTGCATACATTTTCTGTTTAATTGAATCTGGGATCTGTACTGCATCAGGACCGGATATTTCAGTAAATTTCCATTTATTTACGATCAGCTCCTTGGCAGATTTTTCTTTGCAGCCTGCAAATACGAT
>JANOVD010000503.1:0-17260 GCA_031417255.1 Chitinophagaceae bacterium | reverse complement strand
TTCAGGAAGACCCTGGATAAGTTCAAAAAAAAGGGGCCTGAATAGAAATTCAGCCCCGTTTAAAATCCAATATCCTATGAAAAACCAGGACGAAGATAACAAATAGAATCTTTACATACAATAGCACTTATAGGGTATTTGCCTGAAAAAGATTATTTAAAAATCAAATTGCCCTGGTGTTTTAATAAATGAAAAGCCCCCCGATTTTATCGGGGGGCTTTAAACAAAATTATTAAGTAGCTATTAATACGACCATAGATCCTGTTCGTAATTAAATATCTTTTCTTTTATGTTCTCCCCCTCAAGTAATTGAAGAATACCTTTATTCTTTAAACCGGGATATTGCTCAATAAACCTGTCATAAGGATTGTCAATGGTGCTTTTAATGATTCGCCCATAAAACATGCGGCTTTCAAACAAATCTTCCCAACTCATACGGGCACCATAGTTTTTACCATTGTACACATCATACTTCGAAAATATAGGCCTCATATCGGGGTAATATACCCAAAACAATTCTTTTGCACCCACAAATTGATTGGTTTGTGCTGTATATTCATTGAACACAGGTGCAATTCCTAATATTCTCCAAAACAAACGGGAGCTTTCTTTATCAAAAATAACTTCTTCCTTTATTCTGAATTTATAAAACGAATCCAGTACAATATCACGTGACTCCGTTTTATAGTGGGTTACATTGCCTAATGAATCGTAAACAGGTACCTGTATTGGTTCTCCAGCCATTGTTTTAACAATTTCTTCTTTCGTCATAGGCGTTGTAAACCTGTCGTCCATAGGATCAAACACGGTGACAGCACTATCCTGAATTGCTTTAAATAAAATAGATATAAAACGCTGGTTACCGTTGTTTTCATCTGCTGCATATTTAAAGGGCAGATTTATTTTTTCACGGGTATCAATCTCCCGCCATATTTTATGGCGGTACATCGCATCATCGGCTCTTAAATTTTCATAAGGCAAAGGTGTTCTGTCTTTTAGCATAGTTGTTTCAACCGCTTCATCCGGACGTAATGACTTTTTAACCTGTTTGATTGGTAAACTGTCATTAAGCTTATCAACCGGCGGCGGAGCCTGAACAACTGTAGCCACGGTATCAATTTGTGGTACAGTAGGTTGAATACTTGCCTTTGTTTTAGAAGAGGCAGTTTTACGGGTACTTGTACGTTTAGTTGCAGTACGCTTCTTTTTTGTTTGCGCATCTACAGTGTTAACAAATATGCCAAGGCATATTGCCAGTAAAAAATATTTAAAATACCTCTTTTTCATAGTTTCTTATTTTATACTCCTAGAATAATGAGAATCCGGGAGGGTTTTGAATTGTTCTTTTTTGACCATCAGGGCCTACAACAGTTATATTATCAAATATCACAGAAGAGCCTGGAACCAATGCTTTCAGGTGGTCGGCGGCAGGCCCCAGGTTTCCACTTGACAAAACAGCCTTTCTAAAACTTCTTTCACCTGGAATATTAATATATATAGTTGCACCTGTTACCTGATATGTTGCCTGAAAATCAAAATTTTCAAGCTCGGCACGTACAAACTGCTGGCCCCTGAAAACTACAGCTTGCATAGCACCACCACCACTTGGGCCAACTTTAATAATTGGATCAGGAATACGTTTTATACGGAAAGGGAACGGTGTTGTTTTTCCATTTGCTATAACATTAATGGTTGCATTACCTATTGCTGTAACAGTAACTACACGGCTTGAACCATTGCCTGTAATTGTACCTCCGGTCATAGTTACCTGTGTTTTATCCCAACCTGTTGGAGAACCAATGGTAACAGGATTTGGAACACCAATATAAAATACATTCATTTTATCAAGCATTACCGCAGCACCACCAGGGGTACCAACAGTATATTCAATATCTTTCTCCAATCTGTCTGTTGTACCATCGGGTTTTGTATAGGAAATAGAGACACGTATTTTCTGGTTTCCACTTCCTGAAACATTGAATTTTTTTTCTGCCACTCCGTTTTCATTTAAAGCAGTTGGAGCTCCATTAATAGATATAACCGGTTTTGCTGCATCATTAAATGCGCCAACGCCAGCAGTTACCACCATTTCTTCACCGGGCATCAGGTAAGTAGAACTTCCTGCTGCAATTGGCTGAAATTTATTAAATATTAATTTTACGGCACCAATTTGATTATGGCAATAAGTTACCACCTGGTTCTCTGCATTTTTAATGTTATTCTGAGCTTTACTCAACATGGTTAATGCTGCCACTGCCGGGGTCATGTGAAAATAACTCGCTGTCCAGTCTGTAACAGGATTTCCTGTTTTAGCATTTCCGGAATGTGAAGGAGGAACAGTTAAATTAACAGGAAAAGTTGCCGGATTAATTGCTGAATCTATTGCAAGCATTGCATTTCTGTAATCAGTAAGTTTTTGATAAAGTATCTTACCTTCGCCATCTTTTTCAAAAATCCTGGTAGAAGCTTCCAGGTAATCAAATTTAAAATCTTCATTTCCGTCCTTATCAAGTATAGGATTTCCTGCTTTATCTACCTCTAAATCGGCTTCAGTTTTAACCCTTTTTTTAAGGCCTTCTATATAATCATACAATGCATCTGATAATTTTTTTGCCTGATCTGCTTTGGGTGCCCAAATTCTTGCCTTTTCCTGAGTTTGCAGATCGCTTAATTTATCTGCAAGGGATATAAATAATGTTTGATTGCTTTTTTCAATATTGGCATTCGAATCTGTTAAGCTTTTATCAACCGTTTTAAAGGCATTGATTACTTCCGCCGAAACATTTAGTGCCAATATAGCTGTCAACACCAAATACATAATGTTGATCATCTTTTGCCGGGGCTCTCTAGGTAAAGCCATAATATATAAGATTTACGATTGTTTAGTTTAAAATGGTTTTATTCAATGTGTATTAACGGCCTCCCTGCATGGCACTCAGCATATTGCCATAAACCGAGTTTAATTTACCCAGGTTATTAGCCAGCATACCGATCTGCTCTTTTGCTTTTGTTGCATCTTCAACAGTACCCATCATGGTTTGGCTTGCTTCGGCCAATTTACCATAGAAGGTATTTAAAGATTTTAAATGGTTGTTGCTTTCTTTTAATTCAAGCTCGTAAATGGTATTTAACGAACCCAGGTTTTTGGTTAATACCTGTACCTGCTCATGAAACCCCTTGGCACTATCGGCTGCATTGCTGAAAGTACCCATGGTTGCAGCGCTGCTTGCAAATGCAGTTGTCATATTACCCATAGCTGTAGTAGCTTCTTTGGTTTTATTGCTAAAGTCGCCTGTGTTTTTTACAACATCTCCAATTTCCTGCATGCCGCCAACGGTGGTTTGCAGTTTGCTAAATCCGTCGCCTAATTTTTTAAGGTTTGCTGGTGTAATATCAGCTTCCTGCAGCATTTTATCCATTGATACCAGTGAAGGATTTTCGTCTAAAACATCCGTTTGCTCATCTTCCGGATGATGCTTGGGTTTAACCCACTCAATACCGGCGTACACAAGAAAGATTGCAGTTTCCGTCCACATTCCAATGGTTAACATCATATCAGCATACGACTGATGCGTAAGTTTTGCCCATGCAGCGAAGATAATTACGGCAGCTCCGGCACTTACCAAAACATCAATTAAAGTTAAAAAGGTTCTTTTGTTGTGAGCCATGATTTAAAAATTTAGAGTTTTTGTTGGTGGTTATTTAAAGTTTTATTACACAAAAGTTATAAAGTACCTGATACTTTTTTACAGGCACTCTCAATAGATTTAGTTTTGAAAATGGTTTATTTTTTATTGCCCTTTTTTGGAGCAGGTGGTAAATCAATTACACAACGAAAACCGATATAAGATTTGGCTGTATCCTGGTATTCATAAGCACGGGTTCCCGTTCTTAAAAAATATCCAACATCTTTCCAGCTTCCTCCACGTAAAACCTTACGCTTATCACGTGGCTTATCAGTTTCTTTTGCGTTGTATCTAATATCCGGGTTCATATCATGCTGAAAATTGTAAGCTCCTTCATAATATAAAGATGAGGTCCATTCTGCAACATTACCTGCCATATTATATAAACCAAAATCATTTGGCCAGTAAGCATCGGCACGTACGGTATAAAATCCGCCATCTTCGGGATAGTTACCACGGCCGGGTTTAAAGTTAGCCAGCAGGCATCCTTTTCTATTTCTTAAATAATATCCGCCCCATGGATAATCGGCCTGTGAACGTCCGCCCCTGGCAGCATATTCCCATTCGGCTTCTGTTGGCAACCTGAAATCAGATTCTGCAGTTTTTTTCTTTGACTCCAGGTAGGCATTTAGATAATGTGTTCTCCATTCGCAGAAAGCAGTAGCCTGTTTCCAGCTAATACCAACTACCGGATAATTACCAAACGCAGGGTGGCTGAAGTATTTTTTAGCCATTGGCTCATTATATGAATAGGCAAAATCCCTTACCCAGCATAAAGAATCGGGGTAAACAGGTATGGCTTTTTTAATGATAAACTTTGAACGGGGTACCGTTGCATCTTTATTTTGAGCAGCAGCTTTATAATCAAAAATTTCTGATTGATATATAATTTTGGTAGCATCCAACTCTTTTTTACCAAAAAGACGGTTATCAGGAGTAACAATAATGGCATCTACTTTTTCCATGGTTGCTTTATCACCCCATTTAATGGTATTGGCTTTTTTCCAGTCAATATATTCGTTACCATCAGTACCCTGCTTCACATAATTCATCAGTTTGGCAGCTATTGAATCTCTTACCCAATTGGTAAACTGGCGATATTCATTGTTGGTAATTTCTGTGGCATCCATCCAGAACCCACTGATAGAAACAGATTTGTTACGTGCAGTTAGGGCATAACTCATGTCTTCGTCACTGGAGCCCATATGAAATGTTCCCGGCGGAATGTAAACCATACCCGGAGGCTTTGGCAAACTCCATTTAGAACCTGGTGCAACCCCTATGAGTTGGCCCTTATCAACAGCATAACCGCCTGCTTTAGATTTACCGCCAGATTTTTTGCAACTGGTGGTTAACGATGTGATAGCTATAACAGCTACAAAATAGATAAGCCTGTACTTCATTATTTTTAACTTTGAGGGTATTGGGCAAATGTAATGATTATTTTGATTTATCATCATTTTATGATTGATTGAATTTAATTTTTCATCAAAAAAATTAGCCCTGAAAGTTGTAAACGAAAGATAAATTCAAATATTGTGTTTTCAGGCTCTAATCTTAACTTAAAATTTTACTTATAAAAGTATATGTTTTGGGGTATCAAAGGGGTAACAAACAAGGAGTAATTTTTGCAAAGATAATTGGTGGCGTATTTTCGATTGTTTTTATTTATCAGCAAAGAAAACAATGCAATTTCTATTCCACTTTTATGCAAACCCCCGTTTAAGATAGGTTTTTAATACGGAAAGCCCCGTTCGTATTGCATTCTGGCTTGCGGCTATTACCTTTTTTGTTAATATCCTTGTTGTGATTTTTAAGGCGTTTCAGTGCCGGATCAGGCCTTGTATTTACCAGTTCTTAGCTTTATTGAAGATCTGCTTTAGTCAATTTAAAACAACAATCAACTTTGCAAAAATCAAAAATAAACCTGTATTTTTTAGTCGCCCTGATGTCGTTTTAGAATTTGTTAAAAAAATCACAAAAAACCTTTATACTACTCTGTTTGCTGCATGGATGGCTGGTGAGACATTTTTTAATGTGCAGGGAAAATCATTTTAGAGGATCTGCTATACTGCCTTATCAGGTAAAGGAAACAGTCATTTCTTTTTCAGGGAAGAGAGATAAATCTCCAGGGCGCTTACCATACTGGGGGCATGCGGTTGAGGAGCTTTAATATCCAAAACCAGGCCCGCCTCTTCGGCTGCTTTGAAAGTGTTTGCGCCAAAAGCACCAATGGTAGTACCATTTTGTTTGAATTTTGGAAAATTTTCCAGGAGACTTTTTACACCGCCGGGTGTAAAAAAGCAAATAACGTCATAATTTCTGCCCATTACCTCGGTAATATCATTGCTGATAATGCGGTACAAAACCGGCGTTGCATGTTCGCAATTATGAAATTTGAGCCAATTGGTTATCTCGCTGTCAAACGACTGGGAACAGGGATACAGAAATTTTTCATTATCCTTATGTTTATTGATAACATCGAATAAACATTTATTAGTACCATCGGCACTGTAAAAAACTTTGCGTTTGCGGTAAAGAATAAATTTTTGAAGATAAAGTGCAACAGCCTCAGTAATGCAGAAATACTTGGTTTCCTGAGATACATTTACTTTCATTTCATCACAAATACGAAAGAAATGATCAATGGCATTGCGGCTGGTAAAAATTACGGCCGAAAAACTGGCTATATCTATCTTTTGTTTGCGAAAATCTTTGGCCGGAATACCATCTACAACTATAAAGGGGTGAAAATCGAGGTTCAGGCTGTACTTTTTTGCCAATTCAAAATAAGGAGACTTATCGCCATCCGGCTTTGGTTGGGTAATGAGTACTTTTTTTACCGCTTTTGCTGAGGTAATAGCCTGTGTTGAACCGTTTGTAACCATAATAAGTTTCTCCAATGGTTCTGCAAATTTATAGTTTTTTACTCAAATAAAACATTAAGACGCTGTAAATCAATAAAAGGGGTAATATTTCAATACCTATTATGTACAATATAAAATGAAACCTGCTGATTTTTAACTGGTTTTGTAATATGCTGTACGATCTGAAAAAACGCAATAAGAGAAAGATTCCAATACTCATCAATGAAATAAGTATGGCTATTTTTACAATGGCTAAATCTGCAAAAGACAATATCACAACGAAAGGCACTAAAAAAATTCCAATGATCTTGTTTATCAGAAAAATAATAAACACATAGGTATTGGTTACCTCTGTTAACCCGGTAATCCACCCTGTAAATTTTAGTGTACAAAATTTAACCAGGTAAATTAATCCCACAATAATAACTGAAGAGAAAAAAAGTATCCGGTTATTTTCATCCGGTACTATTTGATAGTGCCTTAATAGAATAAATACATACAGCCCTCCGCTGATTATAAAAAAAAGGTTAAAAAGCAGTGAAGGCAATTTAGCCTGCAAAAGCTGATCAGTTAACTGGCTTTGCCTGAGCGAAGTATTAAAAAACACCCTGAACAGGTTTGTAAAATAACGATTGTAGAAATATTTTAAAAATGCCAGCAATAAAACCAAAGCCATAATCAGGTAAAACAGGTTTTCGGTGGATTTTTCTTTTTTAAGCTGAACTGCAAAAGAAAAGGAAGGAGCATCGCTATTCAGGAGTTTATTCCTCAGCGAAAAAAACTGTGTTTTTGAAACCGACAGCTTTATTGAATCAACAGTATCGGCAACCGGTTTAATTTGTAAAGAATCTAATTGCAAAGAATCTTTTTGAATAATTATGGAGTCGGCAGATTGGGCATATACTGATGCAGAAAAAATAAACAAACACAGCCCAAAGAAAAAAATCTGCTTCACTAATAAATTATTTGCTGCAAAAATACTACTTCGCTCTTTGCATAAACAACCTTTTTAGTTTTAATCAGGATTGCACATTGTTGCAAAGCAGCTGTCTAAAAACATAATTCCGGAACTACTTTGTAGTTTTTTTGCCACGAATTGCACGAATTTTCACTAATGTTTTTTATTATTCGTGTTAATTAGTGTACTGAGCCTGTCGAAGTATTAGTGGCGATGAAAATTCACATGGTGAATTTAAAAAACATTTTTAGACAGCTTCTAAGATTAATTTACCGCAAAAGCTGCGTAGTACACGGTAGATGCTGTGTCTGATAATTTTAAAAATAATTGACATAACCAAAATGAATTTTGGATGCCTCCCGGATATTGAACTTTACATCGTTACGTTTGCCGGCAGCATAACTGATATTGAGTAACCCAAATTTGGTTTCAAAAGCCAGGCCCAGCCCTGCACCAATAAAATTATTATTCAGGTCAACAGACTGGTATTTATTTTTAACCAATCCTGCATCTACAAAGCCAAACATAAAGGAGTTGAGTGCAAGCCGGTAACGGTACTCGGCAGTTAATACTGCATATTGTGTGGCATAAATACTTTCTTCACTAAATCCCCGCAATAATTTATAACCGCCAATCTGAAAAAGCTCGTTTCTAAAAGTGCCCGGGCTAATGAACATGCCTCCGTTAATGGCAGTTTTTACAGTTGCCTGTTTACCAACCGGAAAAAAATGAGCTGCCGAAAGTTTTACCCTGAACTGGTAAGAACGTGCTTTTATAGAATCGTATAAACTGGCGTAATTAAAAGCAGGATCTTTTAACGCCAGTATTTCATTATTCTTTTTAATATTTTTTATACCAACTGCTGCGGTAATTTTTAATTCATTTCCGGTACGGGGGTTTATCCGGTAATCGGTTTTGTTCCATTCATAATCAAGCCCAACATTAATAGCAGTAACATCAATATTGGGTGGCAGTTTTTTGGTGGCCTTTACCAGGTTTGTATCAACGCCGGTGCCCAGTAAAAAACTGTTTTGCCACTGCACAAATACTTTACCCGATTGGTTTGCAGATAAAAGATATTGCAGGCCGGCAAGAGCATTAACCTGCAAAAAAGTTGAGTCTTTTTTAAACAGGTCGAAAGCAAAGTCGAACCCAAAATTTGAATTAAAAATATACGGTTGCTGAAAACCCAGGTTAAGCCTTGGTGATTTTGGTTGTAATTGTTGCCATTTAAATAAAATGGTTTCGCCGTTTTTAAGTGCATTTTTTAAATCAAGATTTACATCGGCTGTAAGCTGCAACTTACCCGTTGCATTGGCGCCTGGCAAAAAGCCAATTAAAAAATTTATCTGGCTGCTTCTTTTAGGCGCCAGGTAAAGATTAAGGATGGCACCCGAACCCAACATCGTAATATCATTTGTTTGTACTTGCTGTAAATAGGGTAATTCCAGCATGCGTTTATCTACCTGTTCAAGTTTTTCCTTGTTATATAAACTGCCATTGGCTATGCCCAAATAATGGCTTAGGAATTTTTTTGAGATCTTAGCCTTACCCAAAACCCTGATACTGTCAATACGATATAGCGGCCCCTTATCAGCTCTTAACAATGCTTCCATTTTATCGTCATCAAGCCTGATGCTGTCTAAAAATATGGCAGCAAAAGGATAACCGTTTTTTTCATAGTAAATTAAAACCCGTTCCTGCAAAGCTAAAAGTTGTTGAATATTGAGCAGTTTACCAGCATAATCTTTTTCTTTAAAACGGCTTTCATCCATGGCTGCTTTTTCAATACCATCGGGTGTTAATTTTATCCATTGATATTGCTTGCCTAAAAATAAATGGATGCCGGTAGCATTTTCTTTTTCAAAAACACTGTCAACCGAAGCAGTAGGATATCCTTTAGAACTTAATAAAGAAGTTAACCCGTTAATATAATTACTGCATGAAACTTTGTTTGCAAAACCGGTTTGTAATTTTAAAGGCTGCAGGTTAAAGGACTTATCTTTGTCAACCAGGTGAACCTGTAATTGGTAGGGCGAATTTTTTTTATCCTGGGCGCTGCAATTTAATGCAGACAATAAAATGCCTGTACATAGCAATACAGGAAACAGTATTTTACAACATATCAATTTAACGGGCGTCATTAATAATCAAATCTAAAATAATATCCCGATACTTAACGGGGCTAAAACAATAAATCTTTGCCGGGCATTTATATCCATATACCATTCTGCAAACAGGCTTGCCATTACTGTAATTTTCATTTTTCCACATCGCTGGGCCAAAAAGAAAAAATGGTGGAGGCGATTGTGAAGGAAATAACCTCATCCCCATCCCGGCCCCTCCTATCCTCCCCCAAGGGGAGGGAAATCCCGATGAACGAATCGGAGATGGATGCGAAGGATACAAGAGAAATTATTTCAACACTTTATTTTGGTGGTGGTACGCCAAGTATTTTAAACATTGATGAATTAAAATTAATTTTTGAAGCATTACACAAACGTTTTGTTTTTGCCGATGATATTGAAATTACGCTAGAAGCAAATCCTGATGATATTACTGAATTAAAATTAAAGGAGTGGAGAGATACCGGTATTAACAGGCTGAGTGTTGGCATACAAAGTTTTTTAGATGAAGAATTAATTTGGATGAACAGGGCACACACAGCGGCAGAATCAATAACATGCATTGATTTGATAAAGAAAGCAGGTTTTACAAATTTTTCTGTTGACCTGATCTATGGTTCGCCAATTTTAAGTGATGATGACTGGAAAAAAAATGTAGATACTGTTATTAAGAAAAATATTCCGCATATTTCCTGTTATGCTTTAACTGTTGAACCCAAAACAGCATTGGATAAAATGATCGCTCTTAATAAAAAAGAACCGGTTGATGCTGAAAAACAGGCACACCAGTTTTTGTTATTGATGGAATGGATGGAAGATGCCGGCTATGAGCATTACGAGATCAGCAATTTTGCAAAACCCGGTTTACGGAGTAAACACAACAGCAGTTACTGGAGCGGAGAATCTTATTATGCCTTTGGTCCTGCCGCTCATGCATTTGATGGTAAAATCAGAAGATGGAATATTGCCAACAACAGTTTATACATTCAATCTTTGCAACAAAATATAATTCCTTTTGAAGAAGAAATACTTACAGAAACACAACAACTGAATGAATACATCATGACTTCGCTGAGAACAATGGAAGGATTGGACCTGGATTATGTAAGTAAGGTTTTTGGGAAGGAGAAAAGTAGCAAGATTTTAGTAGCAAGTAGCAGGTATGAAAGCACAGGAACGTTAAAACTTATAAATCGTAATCTTATTTTAACAAAAGAAGGAAAATTATTTGCTGATGGAATTGCTGCAGATCTATTTTTTTGATTTCTTTACTATCCTGGCCCAGAATACCGGCAATTTCTCTTTTGCATAATCTTGAGGTATGATTAACCAATCAAATGAGGCATCGTTCTTTAATCCAGCTTCGATTGAATAAAATTCATCTGTGACAAAAAAACCATTCCCATTCAGCTCAGGGCACTGAATAATTATTGTTACGTTTCTATTTACAGGATAATCAGATTCAATTATTTCAAAAATTTTTGCAACTGCGAAAGCAATAACTCCACAGCCAGGAGTTAGCGTTGAGTTATCTGTCAGCCTCGCTTTAAATTTATAAATACTATCCTGTTTAATAACATTTTGAGAATCCTGACTAAATACTGCTTGAAAAAATAAAAGCGATATGAGCAATAAACTAAACCGCATACTAGTGATGGTGTTGTTTTTTCAAATACTTAACCAACTCTGCAACGGTTAAGCAAAGCACCATAAAAATTATGGCTGTACTGCTGATATTTGAAAATGAGAAAGGCATATTTTAACTTTGTACCATAAAGTTAATACAAATGTTATATTATCTTTGTTAAGGCTTAAACAAAATTATTATGAACACAATAACAGTACATCCTGCGGATGAAAAACAGGAAAAAGCTTTGAAAGCTGTACTTGATGCCATGGAAGTAAAGTACGAGGAAGAACAGGATACAACCGAATACCTTTTGGCTGACCAAGCTATGAAGAAACATTTACAGGAAAGTATGGAGGAAGCTAAACAAGGTAAAGTAACTGCAATTCCTACAGAAAATTTATGGAAATAGTTTATACCGAAAAAGCAAAAGCAGATATTGCCTACTGGAAAAAATCTGGCAATAAACAAATTCAAAAACGCATAACTGACCTTATAACATCCATTGCTGCAACTCCTTTTGATGGTATAGGTAAGCCAGAATTACTCAAATATGAACTGGCCGGAAAATGTTCGAGAAGAATAACACAGGAACACCGGATAGTTTATGAAGTTCAAGAAAACCGGATAATCATCATTTCACTTTTATATCACTACAGCAAATAATACCAAACTGAATTTCATAATAGGCCAATGTGCGAAGGCTGAAATTCATGCAAAGCATTTGTGCGGATGGCTTTGGTAAATACCGGTTGGAGTAACTATAAAATCCAATCGGTATAATTTTTTACACCAGGGTTTCTTCTATCTTTCTAAATCCTTCGGCTGCAGGCAGGTTTTTCCATAAAATTTTATAAACGGTATCTGCAATGGGCATATCGGCCAGTATTTTCCGGTTAATGGCATGTATGCATTTACTGGCATTATAGCCCTCGGCTACCATACTCATTTCCAATTGTGCTGCTTTTACAGAATAACCTTTGCCGATCATATTACCAAATGCCCGGTTACGGCTGTGCAGTGAGTAACAGGTAACCAACAGATCGCCCAGGTAAACCGATGCTGCATAATTATTTGCCCGGTGTTCTTGGGTCGGTTTGCGAATGTCCGTATGGCCTACTTCAATATTTTTTATGCCGGCTTTTTTTAAAAATCCTGCCATTTCATCGGCACAGTTGGCAATAAAAACACTTAAAAAATTATCGCCGTAATCAAGTCCGTGTGCAATGCCCGAGCCTACCGCATAAATATTTTTTAAAACCGCAGCATACTGTACGCCGTAGATATCATCATTTTCAACCGTATTTATATAATCGGTTTTAAAACAGGCAGCAATTTCACTTGTTGCATTTTTATCAATGCCGGTAAAAGTGAGGTACGATAATTTTTCAGCCGCTACTTCCTCTGCATGGCATGGGCCAAGCACTGCAAAATAATTACTCAGTTCAACATTAAATTCATTTTTCAGATATTCATTCAGCAACAAATTGCTTTCGGGTAAAATTCCTTTTATGGCCGAGATGATCTTTTTTCCTGCAAAAATATTTTTGTTTAATCCCTGCAAAGCATCATCAGTATAAGCCGATGGAATTGCCATTACAATACAATCGCTGTTTGTAATTACATCTGCCGGGCTGGTTGTGAGTTTTAATTTTTTTGTATCAAAATGTGCTGCAGATAAATACTGCGGATTATGATGCCTTTCCTGAATGTATTTGATATGAGTTTCGCTCCTGTTCCACCAATAAATGGTATTACCGTTGTCGGTTAAAATTTTTGCTATGGCTGTACCCCAGCTTCCGCTTCCTAAAATTCCGAAATTCATAGTTCGTAGTTAAATGAGTTGGGAGTTCGGAGAGTACTTTCAAATTCCAGACTCCGAACTAAAAACTCCTGACTGATTTACAATCCCAGTTTATCCACCGCCAACTGAGCAGCAATCTGGCTGGCATCTTTTTTATTATACCCTTTTGCTTCAGCAATTAGCTCACCATCTACTGTTGCACCAATAGTAAATAACCTGCGGCCGTTCTCAAATTTTTCATCCAGTGTTTCAAACTCAAGTGCCTTGCCGTTTTTATTTGCCCAGCCGTAGAGCCTGTTTTTAATATTAATTTCCACGTCTTCCAGGTCATCCATAAACATGTGGGGCATAATAATGTATTTCTCCACCCATTTGTGGGTGCCGGCATGCCCCTTATCCAGGTAAACTGCGCCTATCAATGCTTCCAGGGTATTACCAAATATCTGTGAAATTTTCAGTGCATTATCGTACTTATTGTAAAAAGTAATTTTTTTAAGCCCCATCTTTAAAGCAATATCATTCAGTTTCTGGCGGTTTACCATCTTGCTTCTCATCTCTGTTAAAAAACCCTCGCCTTTGTATGGGTATTTTCTGAAAAGATAATGTGCAACTATCGAACTCAAAACCGCATCGCCTAAAAACTCAAGCCGCTCATTATTTTCATCAGCGCCTTCCCGTACGCTGCGGTGACTGAGGGCGGTTTTATATAAAGTGATCTCACCTGGCGTAAAGCCTAAAACGTTACTCAGTTGTTTTTTAAACTCCCGGTTATTATTCTTACTCTTAAAAAAATCTTTGATGAATTGCAAGACGGATAAATGTTTGTGTGAAATTAATCTTATTTGGGGTGAAAATAAAAGAAAGAATAAAGTTGCCGGAAATTTATTCCCTTAAATTATTTTATTTGATCGCTCCAAATAAATCTCCATCATTCCATTTTGGCCTTTCGGTACTTTGTGCAATGGAATAACTGATCAAAAAATTTAACTGAATGTATGTTTTGGCAGCAGCAAAATTAAAAATACCATCCATGCCATCGGCAGCCTGGTGATAATATTTGGCCCGCCATTGCTTTACAAAATCAGTAAGGTTGAAACCGGGCAGATTAGTTTTTGTGCCATACTTAACATGCAGTGCCGGAATTCCATTCATTACAAAACTGTACTGGTCGCTTCTTACAAAACGGTTTTCATTTGGTTCAGGATCTTTTTCTACATCCAGGTTAAGATATCTGGCGGCAAACTTTACATTGTTCATAATACTGGAATGTTCTGCGCCTAACGGCACAATGGAAAGCAGCGGGGCAATTATCGTTGGCATATCTGTATTTACGTCAGCAACTATTGAGGATTTAGGTACCGTTGGATTGGCAGCAAAGTAAGATGATCCGATCAATCCCATTTCTTCACCGGTAACCATTACGATCAATATAGAACGTTTTGGTTTTGCGCCCGAAGAAATATATACCCTTGCGATCTCCAGTAGCGAAGCAACGCCAGAAGCATTATCATGTGCACCGTTATAAATGGAATCCCCATTCACTACCCTTCCAATTCCCAAATGATCAAGGTGTGCTGAATGAACAACATATTCATTTTTTAAAACAGGATCGCTTCCCGGAATAAGACCCAGGATATTGTGACTTATAAAATCGGTATGTGTGGTTTGGTAGGAGACGGCTATGCTAAAAGGCAGTTCAAATGAAGAAGCTTTGCCATTTTTAAGATCAGCTAAAACCAGATCCATATTTTTGCCTGAGTTCAAAAATATTTTTTTTAAAAGCGGGGATGTACCATTTAAAACAGCTTTCAAATTGCCAACAAACCCACGGCCATAAGCTATGGTTTTTCCAGGATTTAATGCTGTATTAGATTGTATGGTTGGGTTTAGGTTTGTTCCTCCTCTGGATAAAGTATTAATGATTATTACTCCATTGGCTCCTTTTGTAAATGCAGTAGTAGTTTTATTGCCTGCATTTGAAAAATGTGCAGTTAATGTAGATATCAACCCCGGTGGCGCCCCATTGATCAATACAACGATCTTTCCTTTTACATCAATACCCTGGTAATCTGAATAACCACCGGCAATGTCAACACCATAGCCCACAAAAACCAATTGTCCATCGGCATTTACATTTTCCATTAAGGGGTGAGGAGAGGGAATAAAATCCCTGGCAAAAACAAGTGAATCGGTATTGCCATTTTTATCTTTCAGTATGGCGACCGATGAAGTATTATTCAGCAGTGATTTGCGTATAACCAGTTTTTGTGTAAATCCATTATCGTCGCCTGCAGGTTTTAATCCAATATTTTTATACTGCTCAATTACATAATCCACTGCTGTTTGAAAGCCTTCTGTACCGGGGTAACGGCCTTTCAGTTTATCATCGGCAAGAAATGCAATATGAGAACGGATGATGTTGGTGTCTATCCGGTTCATTGCCTGCTTTATGCCTTTGGAAATTTTTATGTCTTGTGAAAATGCACTTACTGTTGTAAACAAACTGATAGCAAGAAAATATCTTTTCATGTATGTAAGATATAATTTTTTATAGCAACTGTGTTTGAAAGCTAAAATTAATTACAGGGATAATAATAAAATTAAGCTACATATTTTTTAACAATCACACTGGCATTATGCCCACCAAAACCAAAGGTATTGCTGAGGGCTGCATTTACTGTACGGTGCTGTGCTTTGTTAAAAGTGAAATTGAGCTTTGGATCCAGTTCCGGATCATCGGTAAAATGGTTGATTGTTGGAGGAACAATATCTTTTACCACGGCCATGATACAGGCCAGGGTTTCTAAAACACCCGCTGCGCCCAGGCAATGGCCCGTCATACTTTTGGTAGAGCTGATGTTTAAATTATAAGCATGTTCGCCAAATACATTCAGTATGGCTTTTGTTTCGGCTAAATCGCCCAGCGGAGTTGATGTGCCGTGTACATTAATGTAGTCAATATCTTCCGGTTTCATCCCTGCATCTTTTAATGCAACATTCATCACATTTTGTGCGCCCAGGCCTTCGGGATGCGGGGCTGTAATATGATGAGCATCGGCAGTAGCACCACCGCCGGCAATTTCGCAATAAATTTTAGCACCACGGGCAAGTGCATGCTCCAGGCTTTCCAGAATTAAAACACCGGAGCCTTCTCCCATAACAAAACCATCACGGTCTTTATCAAAGGGGCGGCTGGCAGTAGATGGGTCATCATTTCTTTCGCTCAGTGCTTTCATGGCATTAAAACCACCAACACCCGGCGAGCTGATAACAGCTTCGCTGCCACCGGTTACAATAATATCAGCCTTGCCCAATCTTATGGTATCAAAAGCATCAATAATTGCATTGGTACTGCTGGCGCAGGCACTTACAACTGCATAGTTGGGGCCTCTAAAACCATGACGCATGGATATCTGCCCTGCAGCAATATCCAATATCATTTTAGGAATAAAGAAAGGATTGTAACGTGGTGTACCGTCGCCTAAAGCAAAGTTGCATACTTCTTCATAAAACGTAGTGATGCCGCCAATGCCGCTGGCAAATATTACACCTACCCTGTCCACATCAACATTTTCTTTGCTGATGCCGGCATCTTTAATGGCTTCATCACTTGCTATTAAAGCAAACTGGGTAAAGCGGTCAATTTTTCGGGCTTCCTTGCGTTCAAGGTAATCGGTGGGTTCAAAATCTTTAACCTCACAGGCAAACCTGGTTTTAAACTTGCTGCAATCGAATTGTTTTATAAAATCACAACCGCTAACACCTTCAGCCAAACCCTGCCAATAAGTTTCAACAGTTTTGCCTAATGGAGTTAGCGCTCCCAATCCGGTAACTACAACCCGTTTTAATTCCATAAAATTTGCCTGTGATAATTAAATTAATTACTTAGCATGTTCCTCTAAGTAAGCATTGGCCTGGCCTACAGTAGTAATGGTCTCGGCCTGCTCATCAGGAATAGAAATATTAAATTCTTTTTCAAATTCCATAATAAGTTCTACGGTGTCGAGGCTATCGGCACCTAAATCGTTGGTAAAAGAAGCTTCAGGCGTAACCTCTGCTTCATCTACTCCTAATTTGTCAACAATTATTTTCTTTACTCTTGTTGCAATGTCTGACATGATGTTTAATTTTAGTTTGTATTGGTTGCAAAAATATACATTTTGATGTAATTACAAAGAAATAGATATTGTTT
>JANOVD010000502.1:0-4397 GCA_031417255.1 Chitinophagaceae bacterium | reverse complement strand
GCATCCCGGTTGAAAAAAATCCGGTAATAAAAAACATGTACCAAAACCAGCTTAAAAAAATATCAAAGGCCATTGCCGGCAGGCAGGGCAGAAAAATGCTACGCATTTTCCTTTGTGTCTTTGAGTCTTTGTGGCTAATTCAATTTTTGTAAAAAATTGTTTATCAACCTTTTAAAATACTTGTCATTAGCAGCTTGTCGAAGCCGGTATGATTTCAATATGTAACCCGCCTTCGACATCCGCCAACTGGCGGAGACATCTCATTAATTAAAGCAATATTTCAAAACTGAGAACATACTAACATTTCTTTCCTTTACTCCAGTTGCGCCAATTCTTTTACATACTCGTACTGCAGGTCTTCATGCATGCCGGCAATGGCCTTTGATATTTTTTTAAGCTGGTTTTGGTACATGTTTTTTATTACCGGATTTTTTTCAACCGGGATACCGGAATTTTTAAGCGTAACACAAAAATAAAGCAACAGCTTTACTTCTGTTTCGGCCGAACCGGTGTAGCGGATATATTTATTTAATGTGCGGAGTATCTTTCTTAAACTTTTCTTTACAAAATACAGGCTTGATGTATTTATTTCTTCAAACTGATGCTGCATATCCATCTTCACATTTTCGATATAGGCCTGTTCATCAAAAGACTCAAACAAAAGATAATTCAATAGCTCTTTGTTTTCTTTTTTAAATTTTGCCAATCGTATACAAAGTTCAATCAACTGATCCACGGGTATATTTGCCAGTTCTGATTTCAGTTCGCTGATGGATGCTGCTTTCATGCAGCTAAATTAAGCAGATTTTGTGCATTGGCATTTTATAAGGGAAATGGTTTACAACTATATTATTGAAATTGAAAATGCCAAGGTTTTGGTTAAGAGAGGGTTTTAACCGTTCTGCCAATCAGTAATCCGTTGTGATAAACCTCCAAAACATAATTACCCTTTGTTAATGTTCCTGTATTCATGGAGAAAAGCAGATGTTTGGCTTCGCCTCTTGAATAATTGAAATTAAATTTATAAGAATATATCTTTTTTCCCTCAGGCGTATTAAATGTACCAGAGTCCCATCCCGAGCCTTTCAACTCAAACCCATCAGGCTTTATTACAACCACCATCATTTCGGCATTGGTAAGCTGGCTGTTAAAATTCATCACAGTAAAAGAACCGTTGAATTTATCGGTTTTTTCTGCTGCAGTGGTTTCAGTTTCCCTTTCGCCGGTATTTATTATTGCCGATAATCTCAGATCTGAAACAGTAAAAGCCGAGTAAATCAGGTTGCGTTTTTCTGTATTTGGCTTTTTTACTGTGCTTTCATTTTTTACATTTTTTTCAGAAACCTTTCCGGTGTTGTTTATCTGGCTCAATACTTCATTCAGTTTTTTATTTTCATTTTCTACATCCTGGTTTTTAACTTTCAGGTCATCAGCTTTGGTCTGAAGTTCATTGATCTTTTGTGTAACCGCTGCATAATTATTGGCAGTACTTGTATTTTTTAAAAGTGAAACAATTTCACTTCTCAGCCGGTAAAACTCAGCCAGTTTAACATCCAGTTCGGTTTTTAAAGAATCTGAATGAAAAATTGTTGAGTCTAACTGAAGGTCGAGGCTTTGTAATGTTTTAGCATATTCTTTTTGTAAAGAGTCACGCAGGTTGTTAACTATCGTAGCGGAATCTATTGAAACTGTTTTTGTATTTGATTTTTTATCATTGTTGTTTGAGTAATAATTGTAGCCCCATGTCCATACCAGCACAAAAGATACCAAAATCAACAATAATGATACTAAGAGTAATAATAAAGATTTAGTATCCTTCATAAATAAAATCTGTTTATTAATTTTTATTTACCGGTATGCAGATTTACAAAAGCCGATATCCAGCCTACAGCGCCATTTTTTACGAGGTAGAATTTTTTTCGTTCAACCACGCCATCAAACTGGCGCATAATTTTTAACAGCAGGCCGGTGCCGGCCAGTAATGAGCGTTGATCAAAAACTTTGTTTACCTGTTTTACGTCTTTTCCAACTTTTTCCGGATCAAGGGCATTTTTGGGTAAGGTTTTTACAATATAATAATCTGAATACAAGCCTGGGTTCTTAAAAAGTTTTTCGCTGAAAGCAAACACATCATCATAAGTAACCGAAACAACGGCGTTATCATTCAACTCAGGCGAAATTAATGTGGCTAAAGCCCAGGCAATTCCTCCGCTGAATGCTATATTATCGCTTTTAGGAAATGCACCGCTTGCATTAACTGCGTAAATGATCTCATTGTTTTCGGCACCTGCAAGCACCCGGCTTAACTGACTGTTATAATTTTCCAGGCTTTTATCTTCGCCCAGTATTTTATCTGTTGCATTGGTTGTGCTTTTGGTGCCCCAGGTTAGTTGAAAAAGTTTAAAATCTTTGATATTCCCGTACGGAAAATATCCTCCTTTTGTATTTCCGCTGCCGATATCAATTAAAAAAGTATTGTAGCGCCTGGATTCAGGCACAATGCCCAGGTGTGAAAGCCGGGCTTCTTCCCTGACATCAATAATGGTTACTTTTCTATCTCGTTCGTTATTGTTTATTTTAAATGCATTTACCAGTTGATCTATCCAGTTTACCTTATCTTCTTTTTGGGCCTGAATTTTTACGCCACTGCTTACGGCAGTAAAAACATTGGCGGCAGGTATACTGTTTTGCCTTACAGCAAAATCATACAAAGCATTTAAAGCGCCCAATGTTGCCTGGTAGGTTGGTTGTGTAAAAGAAATAAAATCAGTATTGATGGTGGTATCCTTCAAAATTCTGAAATCAGCATCTTCTGTTGCTTTTCTATCAATTTCAAGTAAACTCAGTTTAACACCTTTTGAGCCAACTTCAATGCCTGCATATGCATTTACATTTTCGAATTTCTGAATAATATTGCTTTGTGCAGTAAGCAATAAACTGATGAAAAAGACAAGGGGTGCAGTTAATAAAAACCGCTTTATGCAGGTGGCAGGCATTGCTGTATAATTTGTTTAAAATTAAACAAATATCAAACGTTCCTATTCTAGAATGTATGTTTGTGAAAAAAATGTGACTAACCATAAAACAGCCTTACTTTGCAAAACAGATCTGCAAAGCATGACTGTTACCGAACAAATAACCATTTATTGAAAAGAGATAGCTAAACTCAGGCCAGTGTTACGCTTTCCATCACATCTCCCCCCCTGATATCATCAACTACATCCAACCCTTCAATTATTTTACCAAAACAGGTATGTACCCCATCAAGGTGACTTGTATTTTGCCTGCTGTGGCAGATAAAAAACTGTGAACCTCCGGTATTTAAACCACGGTGGGCCATTGACATAACGCCACGGTCGTGAAACTGTTTGGTACCCGTTAATTCGCAGTTGATGGTATAGCCCGGGCCTCCGCTGCCGGTGCCATTGGGGCATCCGCCCTGTATCATAAAATCGGGAATTACCCGGTGAAACGTAAGCCCGTTGTAAAAACCTTCGCTGATCAGTTTTTTAAAATTTGCAACAGCAATGGGAGCATCGTCATCGTATAACTCAAATTTCATCACGCCTTTATTTGTATGAATTTCGCCCTGTGTTAATTTAATTTCACTCATTTTATTGCCTGTTTTTTGTTGTATAGATTTTGCGAAAGTAACATTTCCCTTTCATTTTCAAATAATCTATTGCCGCTGATTGATTATTGCTATTTTTATTATCTATTACAACTGCTTCACAAAAAACTAATCATGACCACAAACAGCAGCCATATTTTACCGGTAATAGTGATTGCACAATTTTTTTGTACATCAGTGTGGTTTGCAGGCAATGCGGTTTTGCCCGACCTGGTATCTCACTTAAATATTTCAAAACAGGCATTGGGTAATATGACATCTGCTGTACAATTTGGATTTATAACAGGTACCCTGTTTTATGCTGTTTTACTTATTGCCGATCGCTTTCACTCATCAAAAGTATTTTTTTGCAGCGCATTGTGTGCGGCCATTGCAAATTTATGCATTGCATTTATTGGCTCTGGCATAATGAATTTACTGTTGATGCGTTTTTTAACTGGCTTTTTTTTAGCAGGCATCTACCCCGTTGGGATGAAAATTGCTGCAGATTATTTTGAAAAAGGATTGGGCAAGGCTTTAGGATTTTTAGTAGGCGCATTAGTAATAGGTACGGCATTGCCACACCTGATAAAAAACTTTACAACTATTCTGCCGTGGAAAACAGTTTTGTATTTTACATCAGGCCTGTCAATTACCGGCGGTATTTTAATGTTATTACTTGTACCCAAGGGGCCTTATCAAACTAAAATACAATCTTTAAAATACAGGGATGTATTCAGTATCTTTAAAAACAAGGCATTTCGCTCGGCTACCTTTGGTTATTTTG
>JANOVD010000501.1:0-2826 GCA_031417255.1 Chitinophagaceae bacterium | reverse complement strand
TGGATTTTTTAAATCCTGAAAAAAATCCTGACCTGTATTTTGCATTATACAATGGAGAAGCACTTGTCTTTCAAAGCCCGGTAATGCGTGACCTTGATCTTGAAGGCATGGAAAAATTTAAAATGGGAGAAGGAGAGGTAGTTGATTTGGGGACGTTTTTGGTGGAAGGAGAATAATTATTAATTAATAATTATTTTCACCCTTTCCTTTGGGCTTTACGGGCTCACTGCCTTTTAATTTATTTTCATCCAGATTACCGGCCGGGTCACGTATGGGGTTGGGCACAGGTGCCTGTCCATCGGGGGTTACCACGTTAAATACTTTTTCTACATGCACCCATTTGCCGGCTTTCCATTTAAAGCCTTCGTAATCGCCGTCGCCAATCAAAGTCCATTTTTTGTGTGGTTCTTTAGATTCTGATATAAGATGTTCAACAATGATCATGTCGAGGTCTTTATCATAAGTAAGCCTTGGGCCGGCTTCTTTTTTATATTCCATTATATACCGGCTCTGCGATGTTTTAAAAACCGAATCTTCTTCATAACTGAAATAACGGCCGCCAAAAGTGGGTTCGTCATTTAAAAAATTCAGCACTTCAATTATCTTGCGGCTGCTTCGGATATTGTTCTCATCAAAACCCAGCAGGGTATAAAAATTCTGGTTGCTGCTTTTTTTAAGGATGATCTTATAATAGATGGCGCCAATCCAGCCAAAGTTGTTGCCGATGGTGTCTGCAACATTTGTGGTAACGTCTGATTTGTCTATAAGCGGATATAATTTAAGAGAGCCATCGTAAGTTTTCATTTGTATGGCTCCGTGCTGGCGAATTACATTTTCATTAATGACCAGTTGCCAGGTAAAAATGCGGAACACACTGTCGGGCGAATACTGGATTGAAATGGTTTGAAAAGATTCGAAAGGATAATGGAAAGAATGTTTTGTTTTTAATGCCCTTACCAACATGCGGGTGAAAATGCTGTCGGCATTAAAACGGTTATCGGCATTAATACCCTGGATAATTTGTACCGACAATGCTCTTAAAGAATCTTCTTTTTGCTGCAGCACTTTAATATCGGCCTTTGTTTGTGCAAGGGCAATATTACAGGTAAAGAGTATCAATAAAAAGCAAAAGGGTTTCTTCATGCAATAAAATTAGTTAATCCAGTAACAAGATTGATGCAAAGTTATTGTTTGGGCACCAATTTTAACTAAAGCTTATGGCTAGGTAATTTTTTAAGATTTACTTTTTTTGAACCACATAGAAGCATAGAAACATAGGTTAACACTTAGATCTATGTGATTTTCTATGTACCTATCATCCTATGTGGTTCACATATATTTCAGAAAAACAAATTGAAAATCAGCGTTGATTTTTTAAATCAGCAGCAAAAGCAAGTAATGATCCATAAACAGCATCAATGCGTTCATCATTTACATCAACTTCGGGCCGGGTTGTTGGCAAAAAAATGGTTTGCACACCAAGGTTGCGGCCAAACTGCATATCGCTGATGGTATTGCCCACCATGATGGCTTTTGTGAAGTCGATCTCCGGAAAATCTTTTGCTGCCTGTAAACCCATGCCGGGGTTGGGTTTGCGGTTGGGGCTTTCACCTTCAATATCCGGACAAAAATAAACAGCATCAATCCTGCCGCCTGCATCTTCAATTTCGAAAATCATATTTTTATGAATGATTTCTACATCCTGTAAGCGGGTAACGCCTTTTCCAATTCCCCGTTGATTGGTTACAACAATGATGCGGTTGAAAATTTTTGAAAAAACGGCAATGGCTTCTTTTACACCATCATAAAAAACAAATTCATCCCAGGTATGTATATAGTCTTTGTGCTTTTCATGATTTATCACGCCGTCTCGGTCGAGGAAGAGTATCCAGGTTTTGTCAATATTTTTTAATTCAATCATAATGTTATTAATAATGAAAGCTATTTGCCCAACTCCTAACTCCTAACTCCTAACTCAGTTTGCGCTCTTTCATAATCCTCCGGAATACCAATATCAATAAAATAATATTCGCAGGGCAGGCCATAGAATTTTTTCTTACCAATATTTTTTTCCAGAAAATCTTTTTCAAAGGAAAATACTTCCGGTAATGCTTCATTCAAAAAGCATTTGACGTTTAAGACATAAACACCACCGTTGATAAAACCCTGTTCACAATAAGCTTTTTCATGAAAAGCTTTTATGGTAAAATTTTTATCAGTTTCAACAGAACCGTACCTGCTAAAATCTCTCATCTCTTTTAGTGCAACTGTAAAATCAGCCTTTTTATCTTTATGAAATTCGGCAAAATCTTTAAGGTTAATATTAAACAGCGTATCCCCATTAAGAATAAGCACATCTTCGTTTTTAGCCTTGCGACAAGCTAGTTTAACAGCACCGCCGGTTCCCAGAGGAATATCTTCAATCACATATTCAATATCGAGAGTTGGAAAGGTTTTGTTTACATACTCAATTACTATTTCACTTTTATAACCAAGAGATAAAATGAAGCGTTCAACACCTTCATTTTTTAGATAAGAAATAATGAAATTAATAAATGGAATCCCATTCACAGGTGCCATGCACTTGGGAACATCGCTGACTACGCTTCTTAACCTTGTACCCAATCCTCCTGCTAATATGATGGCTTCATACCCCCCCCGCCTCCGCCAGCTGGCGGAGGAGCTTTGGACTTCATTGTTTTCAAGCTCTGTCATTTATGTAAGCAGTTTATATATTGTGATAATCTAAACCATCAGACTCAGGTTCCCCCTTCAGGGGGCGGAGGGGGTTTTGAAATATTCAGCCTCCACCAACTGACAAATAAT
>JANOVD010000500.1:0-3510 GCA_031417255.1 Chitinophagaceae bacterium | reverse complement strand
GTAATTTGAGATTCTACAATATCTGAGTTGGCACCGGGATATGATGCCCGTACATTGATGTTGGGCGGGTCGATGGCCGGGTAATCTCTTACGCCAAGAAATTTATAACCGATCAATCCAAATAAAATAATGATTAAGTTAAGCACAATGGCCAATACCGGCCTGCGTAAACTTAATTCTGAAATATTCATAATAGTTACCTCACCCAAACCCTCTCCAAAGGAGAGGGCTTTTTGGAGCTTTTAGTTTTATAATTATTTTAGTACTTCAAAATGTACAGAATCATGATTAAAAAGTATTTATTTAATTTGAAATTATTTTATTTACCTGAATCTTGCTGCCCGGTTTAGCTGTTAACAGGCCGGTTACTAAAATGGTATCACCGGCTTTTAGTCCGCTGGTAATTTCTACCTTAGCCGAATCTCGAAAACCTAATGTAACTACCTGCATAGAAGCCATACCATCTTTTAATACAATTACTTTTTTATTGCGGGCATCTGGTATTACCGACTGCGTTGGAATCATCAACGCATTGTTATTATCGCCCAGCGGCACTTTAACTTTTGCAAAAGCGCCTGCTATCAACTTACTGCCTGGTTGTTTTACGTTGGCAATTACCCGCAGGCTGCGGTTTTCTTCTGCAATAATATTTTCAGTTGCAGAAATTACAGCCTGGTAAATATCACCGCTTCCTTCTACCGTAAAATTTACAGCCGTTCCGTTTTTCATTTTATTGCCATATTGCTCCGGAACGGTAAAGTCGAGTTTTAGCTGACTTACTTTACGCAAGGTTGCTATTAATGTTTGTGGAGAAATAAATGCACCTTTTGTAATTGTAGTGATGCCGATTTTACCACTGAAAGGCGCTCTCAGCGAAGTTTTTGAAATACTGGTCTGCACAATATTCATATCGGCCTTTATAGTATTTACTGAAAGCACCTGCATGTCATATTCCTGCTGACTAACACCGCCGATTTTTAAAAGTGCTTCATAACGTGCTGTTGTTTGCTGCGCTGTTTTTAGCTGAATATTCAGCTTTTGTAATTGAGCCTGCAAATCACCATCATATAATTTTAATAATAAACTGCCCTGACCAATATTGCTGCCTTCTTTAAAATATACTGCTGTTACTCTTCCGCTAACATCGGGATGTAGTTCTACTTCTTCAGAAGCTGCCAGGCTTCCGGGTACTTCAATATCCTGCGACAGCAATGAAGGAGCAACTATAAAAACATCTACTTTGGACGGCGGTTTGTTTGCAGGGCCTGATGCCTGTTTCTTTTCATCCTTATCAGATGATTTGCATGCAATAAGCAAAACAGTAAAACTGAAAAATAACAAAACGGATTTGATAATGTGTTGAACCACTATTGCAGGATTTAGTTATTGGTAAAACAGGTTTATTCAGGCTAAGTTCAATAATTAAGCTGAAAATGCGATAAATAAATTATCAGTGGGTAATATGCAGGATGAACAAATTATGCTATTTGGTTATAACCTTTACAGTTTGCTTTATCCGATTGGCCTGGTGTATCAGTTCCTGCTTTTCTTTACTGAGTATGGTGATATGTCCCATCTTTCTTCCCGGCCTGGTTTCTTTTTTACCGTAGATATGAACAAATACATTTTCTATTTGCAGTATCTCATTCAATCCTTCATATACGGCTTCGCCTGCATAACCATCTGCGCCCAACAAATTTACGATAGCCGCAGGTAAAATATGTTCGGTACTTCCCAAAGGATAACCCAGCATGATGCGCCAAAGCATATCAAACTGCGAACTGTAATTTGCTTCTATGGTGTGATGGCCACTGTTGTGTACACGGGGCGCTGTTTCATTTACAAAAACATTGTCCTCATGATCAACAAATAATTCCACGGCAAAAATGCCGGGACTCTTTAAATCTTTTACCACTTTCAGTGCAATAGCTTCAACTTTCCACAATACTTTGTCCCGAAGATCTGCAGGGCTGATCTGGTATTCGAGTAAATTAAGCCGGTTGTCAAAAACCATATCAACGGATGGATAAATTGCATTTTCTCCTGCATCATTTACGGCAATAATTACGGCAATTTCCTTTTTAACAGCAATCAGTTTTTCTAAAACAGCTGGGGCATCAAATCCTCTCTCCAGGTCTGCCCTGGTTTTCATCAATTCAACTCCACGTCCGTCATATCCACCCACACCAATTTTATGTGCAGCCGGTAAAAAGCTGCTGTGTTGTTGTAAGTCTGCTTTATTTTGTGTGATCACAAAATCACTGGTGGGAATTTCATTGTCTTTATAAAATTGCTTTTGCAGAATTTTATTTTTAATTATTTTTAATGTTGATGGTTTAGGATAAATTTTTACGCCTTCGTTTTCCAGTTTCTCCAATGCATCTTCATTCACTGCTTCAATTTCTATGGTTAAAGCATCCAGGCCTTTACCAAAATTGTAAACGTCATCAAAATTGCTTATATCGCCTTTTGTAAAATGATGGCAGAGATGTGCAGCCGGGAAATTTTCATCATTTTCCATAACGAAAGTTTCCACAGGGTAATTAGCGGCAGCCTGTAATAACATACGGCCTAATTGTCCCCCACCTAAAATGCCAATCCTGAGCTGCCCTGAGCGGAGTCGAAGGGTTGCAGGTCGAGCGGAGTCGAGACCTTTTTCCAAATCTTTATATTTATGATGTGAAAAATTATTGCATTGCGAAAGTAGTTGAAGCTTATGAAAATTCACTTCTATTAATGCTGTTTTCTTTGCTTTAGACCATCCCTTTAGTTGTAGTTCTCTTTCAACCGAATCTTTTAAAAAAGGAATGGTTTCATAGTATTTTAGAATAAGAGGCCTTCTTTTAAATGTGTAGCAGGTTTCATATATACCATTAACATGTTCTTCAAATCTCCTTATTAAGTCATCAGTTAGCCCGATGTAATAGCTATCATCATGACATAAAATGATATATACATAAAAGGCTTCCTGCTGAGTATTGTACATCATAGGAGTAAAATTATTGATTTCCTTTTAACATCCCGTACTTCGACTTCGCTCAGTACTAAAAGTATTTCCTTCGACTCCGCTCAGGACAATACAAATCTTTGTTATCTTTGGTTAAGTATGGTTCCTGATTATCCACATAAACTGTTTTCTGATAAGCGCAACAACTATTCCCTGCTGATGTTGACGCTTGCTATGGATTCGGCATGTTAATTTGAGTACAGCTATTTTTCACTTCAAATTAATTACAATGCAAACAACAACATCTCAACCTTCAGTAACAAATAACCCTTCAACTGACTTTCTTCCTTTGCATGGCACCGATTATGTAGAATTTTATGTTGGTAATGCCAAACAGGCAGCACATTTTTATAAAACAGCTTTCGGTTTTCAGTCGCTTGCCTATGCAGGCCCCGAAACAGGGATGAAGGATAAAGTGAGTTATGTTATCCGCCAGAATAAACTGACTTTTGTTTTAACTACTCCTTTGAAATCCGGTAATGTAATTGCAGATCATATTTATG
>JANOVD010000499.1:0-3431 GCA_031417255.1 Chitinophagaceae bacterium | reverse complement strand
GGGCTTCATGCTATACTTCAGCGCTTCAAAACTGTCTTTTACTGTTTTACAAACAGCTTTAATTTTTATAGCAGGGATGTTTTTCTGGTCGTTATTTGAATACACCATTCACCGGTATGTTTTTCATTTTTTTGCAGAAAGTGAACGGGCAAAAAAAATTGTTTATTTAATACATGGCAACCATCATGAATACCCCAGGGATAAAGAACGTTTATTTATGCCGGCTGTGCCCAGTTTATTGATCTCCTCAATCATCTTTTTTTTAATGTATTGCTTTGCTTACCTATTCAACAGTACAGGTTATGTGTTTGCATTTTTCCCCGGATTTTTAATGGGATATTTGATCTATGGCAGTATGCATTACGCTATTCATGCCTGGAACCCCCCATTTAAATGGATGAAAGCATTGTGGCGTAACCATCATCTGCATCATTATAAAAATGTGGAGCTGGGTTTTGGTGTAAGTTCAACCCTGTGGGACCATGTATTTGGCACCATGTTCGACCTGAAAAAGGAAAAAGAAGATAAGGAAAAGGTGCAGGAACTTATGTTTTGCCGTAAAGCGCCGGCAAAACAATTGCAGGAGCAATAATCATTTACCATTTCTCCTCTTCATCAAAACTTGCCTGTCCGGCCCGCCTCCCGGAGTCGTACGGAGGGCAGGCAGGCAGGTCATTATCCCGTTGGCTGAACTGCCCACGGGTTTTTATTTTTTGCTGTTGCCTTTCTATAATCAGTGTTGCAATTAAATTACCGGCATCTTCCTGCGGGCTTTGCAGCAACATGGTTTTTAATTTTTGTTCATTTACATCAATACGATACAAATAAGCGATCAGTTTATCAAAATCATTTTTTATCAGCTCGTTTATATAAGAAGCCAGTTGGGTGTGTAATTCAGGATAAGATATCTTTTCGGCAATATCAATTGCCAGTTCATTGTTCAGCAGTTGTATTAATTCAGCATTCTCCATCAGCGAAATCATTTAATCTTATTAATCAGCGTTTTGTTTTCCATCACCCCTGTTCCAAATAACGCAAAATCATATTTCACCGGGTCGGCCTTATCCAAAGTACGTAAAAAGGCTGTTAATTCCAATGCTGCCTGCCAATCAATTGGCTGCCTTTGCAATAATTTTAATTCTTTTGCAACCCTTGCCACGTGTACATCTACCGGGCAAATAAGTTGCAATGGCGAAATGTTTTTCCATATACCCAGATCTACGCCTTTGTTATCGCTGCGTACCATCCAGCGCAAATACATATTTAATCTTTTGCAACTTGAGTTTTTTTCGGGAGATGCAATATGTTTCCTGGTGCGTTCGGGAATATGAGGCAACGAAAAGAAATAATGATAAAAACCTTTTAATCCGTTTTCAATGGTTTCATCTTTTTTAGTCATCCATTTGGTAAAGGCAATTTCAAGCGAATTGTATTTTGAATAATGCATTTTAAAAAAAGAAATAAAATACAACAGGTCGGTTGCATTGAATGTGCGGTGTTTAAAACCAAGTAGTTTTTTAAGGTCGTCATTTGAATGATGAAGACAAAATGCATGCGGATCATTATCCATCAGCTGTAACAGTTCTTTTGATTTGTTGATGATTGTGGTACGGTTGCCCCAGGCAAATATGGCTGCAAAAAAGCCTGCAATTTCTTTGTCTTGTTTTTTTGAAAAAAGATGCGGAATGGAAATGGGATCGGCTTTGATAAAAGAAGGCGTATTATACAGTTTAACCTTACTGTTGAGGAACGATCTTAGTTTTTCAAGGTCACTCTTCACTGATCAGTTTTTTAATGATCTTAGAGCCCAGTCCATCACTCATGGCATTTTTGTTAAACTGGTTGATGACAACAATTACAGCTTTACTTTTGTCTTTTGTAAAAGCACAGAAAGTAGAAAAGCCATAAGTGCCGCCATTGTGCCAGTAAATAGCCTGCTGATCTTTATCATTAAAAATATGCCAGCCGCTGCCAACAGCAACTCTTGAGTTAATTGCAACCGTTTGGGCAGTTAATTTGTTTATAATGATCTTTGAATTTTCTGATTTTGGTAGGCCCATGTTTTCAAGATAAGTAAGCATTTGGTTACCGGAATATTTTAAACCACCAGCAGGTGCTAAAACATTCATGTTCCAATATTCAGCTTTATCATCTTTGGTAAAGTAGCCGTGGCTTTTATTATCTGCGTTAAATGGAATGCCGTTAGGCAGCATGTTAAATGGCACAATAATATATTTCTCCAAAAGTTGGGCATACGGTTTACCTGCTATGCGCCCGGCCAATACTCCCGCCAATCCTGCACCCAGGTTTGAATAATTGCTTTTGCCATCGGGTTTTGGTGTACAGGTTTTTAAATAAGTAAATAAATTATCTAAAGAATAATCTTCATAAGGCTGCATTTTGTTTGCAGGCTTCATATTGTCCGGTAATCTTGGTAATCCCGAGGTATGGTTCATCAAACTTAAAAAACTAATGCTGCTGAGATTTTTATTTTGCTGCACAGAATCCGGAAGGTATTTGATGATGAGATCCGTTTCTGAAATTTTATTTTCCAGCAGCACAGCGGTTAAAATGTATGCTGTAAAGGTTTTGGTAATGCTTCCAATTTCAAACAAAGTGGCCGAATCGAAAGGCATTTGTTTATCCGGATTGGCAAATCCGGCAGTAAAAAAACTTCTTGAACCATTGTTTAGTATGCCAACAAATATACCGGGTAGGTTTTCTTTTTTGCAAATACTGTCTGCACTATGCTGAATAAAAGCTGCCAGACTTTTTTTTTCTGTTTGAGCAACACACTGACTAAAAAAAGTCAAAACAGATAATGGTAATATAAGCCTGAATTTTTTTATCATGGTTTATCCAATTGCTTTATTTAAATCCTCAATCAGATCATCTGCATCTTCAATACCAACACTTAATCTTATCAATCCATCAACCAATCCGTTTTTAATGCGTTCATCACGTGGTATGCTGGCATGTGTCATACTTGCCGGGTGATTGATGAGCGATTCAACACCGCCCAAACTTTCGGCCAGCGAAAATAAATGTGTTCCTGTTAATACTTTATTGGCGGCTTCCATGCTTTCATCTTTTAAAACAAAGCTGATCATACCACCAAAACCACGCATTTGTTTTTTGGCAACTGCATAACCGGCATTGTCTTCAAACCCGGGCCAGTAAACCTTTGCAACCTTATCATTGTTGCGAAGCCAGTGTGCGATCTTTTCTCCGTTTTCGCAATGTTGTTTCATACGTACATGAAGTGTTTTAATTCCTCTCAACACTAAAAAGCAATCCATAGGGCCGGGTACAGCGCCGCAGCTTTTTTGTATGAAATATAATTTTTCCCGTAGTTCAGCATCGTTCATCATCAGTGCTCCTTGTATAACGTCACTATGGCCGCCAAGATATTTTGTAGCGGAGTGCATTAC
>JANOVD010000498.1:0-5216 GCA_031417255.1 Chitinophagaceae bacterium | reverse complement strand
CGGGTGCTGATTCCCGGTGAACGCAAAGAATTTTTTACTGCCGAAAAAGATATCTGGAAAGTATCTACCCAAATTATTAAGGAAAGAAAAAAGCGTGAGCTTGATCCCATGCTTAAATTGCTAACCCAGCTTGAGCAAATTGAAGGCGATAAAAAAGATAAGGAAGTAAAACAATTTACAGATACCATTGCCGGCATCAGAAAATTTGGCGGCCAGGCCGATAAAGTACTGGATGTAATGATTAAGGCAGATGAAAGCTGGGTTTTAGGAAGCCTGTTGAAGTTCTTTAAATAGTACCTCACCCCTCCTGATGGCTATCGGGATTCCTTGAAGGAGAGGGGCTAAGCTGGAAAATTCCGGCTTTTATTTGAAAAATGTGTTTCAAAATTTTCTGAAAACATAAAATATACAATTATGAAAAAGTTTAAAAAAATTGATACCTGGATAAGTATCATTTTAATTACAGGATTCGCCATTGCAAGCATCATCAACCGGGATTATACTTTTTTGCTTGGATACTTTGTTGTTGGTGGCTGGCAGGTTATCAGCATGCTGGTACATGTGTTCTATCACAGTTTTACAGAGAAACTTAGTACAAGGTATGTCTATCACTGGATAACTTTTATATCTCTGATAACAATGCCTGTTGGTTCATTTTGGATATTGCTTTTTACTGCACCTTTCATGGCCGTGTTTTATACCTGGCTATGTTTTGATGAAGTAAGAAAAATGAACCAACGGCCACTGGCACTTTTAAAATAATTAATAACCTTTAAAATAAATTTTATGAACTACATTATCATCACCTACAGCTTTTACCTTGTCATTACTATTGCACTAACCATTTGGGTTGCCAGAACCCTGTTTAAAAACGGCAAAATTTTTTTAATTGATATTTTTCATGGTAATAAAGAACTTGCCGACAGTGTAAACAATTTACTGCTGGTTGGTTTTTACCTTATAAATATTGGCTATGCTGTTTATACCTTGCAGGTAACTGGTAATATTGTAAACGTGCAGCAGGTAATTGAAAACCTTAGCTTAAAAATTGGTTTAATCATTCTTATATTGGGGGGTATGCACTTTTTTAACCTGTATATATTTTTTACACTCAGGAAAAAAGCAACGCATGAAACCAAGTATAAAGCACCAATTATTAATAATCAGTGATAAATTGTTTATCTGATTAATGAAGAATAATAAGAAGAAAAATGAATAAGAAAATTATTATAGCAGGCGGAACAGGATTTGTGGGAAAATACCTCCATCAAAAATTTAAATCCCTCGGGTATGAAATATTCATTATTTCAAGAAAAAAAAGCCATATCAATTGGGATAACACTTCAGCAATAACAGCCGTACTTGAAAATGCTGAAATGCTGATCAATCTTGCAGGTAAATCGGTTGACTGCCGGTACAATGAAAAAAATAAAAAAGAGATTTATGATTCCCGGATCAACACAACTAAAATACTGGGTGATGCGATACTGAAATGTAAAAACCCACCACCGCTTTGGATAAACTCAAGTTCCGCCACCATTTACCGCCATGCCGAAGACAGGCCCATGACAGAAAGTACCGGGGAAATTGGTTCCGGCTTTTCGGTTAATGTTGCCACCAATTGGGAAAAAACATTTTTTGATTTTAAATTAACTGCTACCAGGCAGGTTGCATTAAGAATGGCTATTGTACTGGGAAAAGATGGCGGTGTATTAAAACCTCTGAAAAATCTTGTTCGTTTTGGCCTGGGTGGAAAACAGGCTAAGGGCAATCAAATGTTTAGCTGGATACATATAGACGACCTGTTCAGCATTATAATTTTTATTCAGCATCATCTTGAACTTGCCGGAGTTGTAAATACATCTTCGCCAAACCCGGTAACCAATAAAACACTTATGCAATTGCTCAGGAAAAACCTGAATATAAAGTTTGGTTTACCGTCACCAGCCTGGTTGCTTAAAATAGGTGCTATAATTATAAAAACCGAAACAGAACTGATTTTAAAAAGCCGTTGGGTTATTCCTGAACGTTTATTGCAGGCAGGATTTCAATTTAAATATTCAAAAATGAATGAAGCCCTTAAAAACATTTTAAATGATTAAGCAGTAATTACTAATCGGTAACTTTGATTTATACATGAACCAAAAACCCATTATATTATTTGACGGCGTTTGCAATTTCTGTAACAGTGCTGTAAATTTTACCATCAAAAGAAAGTCAAAATCAAATATTATGTTTGCGCCCATGCAATCAGAAGCAGGCCAAAAATTATTACAACAATATAACCTGCCATTGAATGATATGCAATCATTTTTTTTTATAGAAGAAGGCAAGGCATATAAACAATCAACAGCAGGATTAAGAGTTTGCAGGCATTTAAGAGGCCTCTGGCCTTTGTGTTATGGTTTAATTATTGTTCCCGGGTTTATACGGGATGGATTTTATAACTGGGTTGCAAAAAACCGGTATAAATGGTTTGGAGTACGGCAGCAATGTATGATACCCACGCCTGAAGTAAAAGCAAGATTTTTATATTGAATGGAAAAGAAAAAAACATTGGTATTGGGTGCTTCAAATAATCCGGCACGTTACAGTAACCTGGCCATAAACAGGTTAAAAAATAATCAGCATCCTGTATTTGCTGTTGGCAAAAAAAAGGGAATAGTTGCCGGCATCTCTATTGAAACGGATAAAATTCAGTTTAAAGATATTGATACCGTAACCCTTTATTTAAATCCTGCTCATCAAAAAGAATACTACGATTATATTATATCACTTCATCCCAAAAGAATAATTTTTAACCCCGGTACCGAAAATGATGAATTAGCTGAACTCGCCCTTAACAATAATATTAAACCACAGCAGGCCTGTACATTGGTGCTGCTCAGCACCGGCCAATATTAAAGCCATCAGTAGTATTTGTACGGTAATTGTTGTGTAAGATTACCTTATTTACAGCATCTGCTCTGTTTTTTTAGTTAATAAGATAATAAAAATAAGCATAAGCCGTTTCCAATAAAGAATAGTTAATCCAATTATCTAAGAAACCAAATTTAATCCAATGAAACACTATGCACCCTATGCATTGTCAGTACTATTATCTTTTATAGTTACGACGGGTTTTTCTCAAAGCAGTACAAAACCAAATCAATTCAATAATTTTCCTGAAACGATAAACTGCAGTGAACAGGAATTATCTAAAGTATTTAATGCCTCTCCCGGGCAGGTTATCAGCCTTTCATTTTCTGATAATTTTACTTTTTCAGGCAATGTAACAAGCAATCTTGTAAAATATGCACACCTGCAAACAGCGGTAGTTGTATCGCCCGGTTATTCAAATACCATTTTCAGCGTTTCTAAAATTACCCTGAACGATGGCAGTATTACTTACCTCGGCCGTATCATTAATAAAAATTATTTTGATGGATTTGAATTGAAAAGGAATACATCGGGAAATTATCAACTTATTAAAATGGAAACAGACCGTGTAATTCAGGATTGCACACAACTTTAACCTAAAAAAATAACCTTTACCATATCCAAATCCACCTATCCTATTAAAACCCTAATGAAATGAAAAAGTTTTTTACATCACTGATTTTTACAGCCACATTCCTTTTATCAAATAAAGTATTTTGTGTGCCGGTATTAAACAGCTATCCTTCAGCATCAGCAACAATATTTCTTGATTTCGACGGGCACTATGTACAGAGTACTGTTTGGAATAATGGCAATCCTGTTAATTGTGCTGCATCAACAATGACTGAAGCACAAATTACGGAAGCCTTTAACCGGGTTGCGGAAGATTTTCGCCCTTTTAATATCAACATTACAACAGACCAAACAGTTTTTTCAGCCGCACCTTATAATAAGCGGATAAGGATTATAATTACTTCAACAAGCAGCTGGATGACGCCGGGATATGTTGGAGTGGCTTATGTTGGTTCTTTTACCTGGGGAGATGATACACCGGCTTTCGTATTCAGTGACCGCCTGGTAAATAGCCCAAAAAAAGTCGGTGAATGTATATCTCATGAAAGCGGCCATACTGTTGGGTTATCTCACCAGTCAAAATACGAGGCAAACTGTAACACGCCCAGTGAGCCATATAACACGGGTTTTGGTAGCGGCGAAACAGGCTGGGCTCCCATAATGGGCAACAGTTTGTCAAAAAATTTCACTAACTGGAATGACGGGCCTACACCATATGGTTGTAATTATACACAGAATAATCTTACTATAATTACAACACAAAATGGATTTGGTTACCGTGCAGATGATTATACTGAAACACTCAATAGCAGTACATTTCCACTAACGGGAAATAATTTAAATGTAAGTGGAATCATAACTACAAATTCAGATAAAGACGCTTTTAAATTTACATTAAACGCAAATCAAAATATTCATTTAACGGCTATTCCGTTTAATGTTCAGGCAAACTGGATAGGTGCAAACCTCGATATCAGGATTGAATTATACAATTCATCATCAGCTTTAATCCGTGATTATAATCCAATGAGTTCTTTAAGCATTACTATGGATACCATTTTAAATGCTGGCACTTATTATATTAAAGTATACGGTACCGGAAACAACAATATTGGCCCTTATGGCAGTTTGGGTTTATACACCATCAGCGGTACATTAGGCGGTTTACCTATACATGATGTTAGCCTGAGCGGTAAGACAGAAAAAAATAAACATAATCTCAACTGGAATATTATTGCAGACGAGCCCATTAAAACCATACAGGTTGAAACCAGTAACAATGGCAGCAATTTTACTGCACTAACAACAGTAACATCAACCGCAAAAACATTCTCTTATCAGCCTAATAAAAACAGTACTGTTTTTTACCGGCTAAAAATTACTTCGGTATTAAACCAAACCGTGTATTCAAATACCATTGCATTAAAAGCTGCAGGTAATGCCGAAAAACTTTTCCATGTATCAACCCTGGTGCAAAATGAAATTATTATTAATGCTGCAGAAAACTATCAGTATGCACTGTATGATATAAACGGAAGGGTTGCATCCAGCGGCACAGGACTAAAAGGAATTAACCGGTTGGATATTTCCAGCCAGTCAAAAGGTATGTATATCATTCAACTTTTTAACAACGAACAACGACAAACAGAACGGATTATAAGACAGTAAGGTAGATTCATGTGTAAGTCGGGGAGTAGCGTTAGGGGCTGCTCCCCTTTTTTTAT
>JANOVD010000497.1:0-3218 GCA_031417255.1 Chitinophagaceae bacterium | reverse complement strand
GGTTGTTGAGTCAACACTCAATGTTGGCTCACTTGCCTTATAATGTGTTCTTCTTTTTGCACTGCGTTGTTGTGAGTGGCGCCTTTTTGGATTTGGCATATCGCTTGATTTTTAATTTTTAATGATTATTTTTTACTTCTTTCTTTTTTTTCTTTTTTAAACTGTTCCAGTCCTTTCCACAACTGGTTGGCATTGTGTTCTTCTTCCTTTACTTCCATGGTTTTCAGTTTCTCCAGCACATCCATGTTGCATTGTGGGCCTCCCACTTCTTCATCGCTGCACATTTTCTGCAACGGAAAACTCAGGAGTACAAATTCATATATCCAGTTGGCCACATCCAGGTGGCTCTCTGTTCTGGAAATATAAAACACATCCGGATCTTCTACCTGTGCATTCATCTCATCCGGGTTTTCAACCAGTTTAACAAACATGTTAAACTCGTCCCAGATATCCATGGCCAGCGGGTTTCCACAGCGGTCGCAGGTAATATCTGCCTTACCGCCAATTTCAAACTTCAGCAGCATAAAACTGCTTTTTTTATCAAGCTGCAGTTTTATGTTTGCCACACAATTGGTAAAATCAGGATTACCTTTTTCAACAAAGAACTTGTCGTTCACAACGTAGTTAAACTCATGAACTCCCTGCTTTAACCCTACAAATGCTATTTCAAATGTGTGCTTATTAGCCATACGTATGGTTTAAAGGACGGCAAAGGTATGGTAATATTTGCAATTTTTTGGTTGAAAAATAGATTTTATCAGCTTAACAGCTATTGATTACTTTTATAGCCAATATGAAACTTAAAAAATTGCAGGTATTTACACTTGTTTTAGTGGTAATTACTGTGTTTATACATATTTATTCTAATGATTCCACACGTGTGGAAAACCAATATGCCACCGGAATTTACCCTGCATTTGGCCGCTTTTTGCGCTATTTATTTGGCTGGCTTCCTTTTAGTATTGGTGATGTATTATATGGGTTGATAATTATCTGGCTGATATGGAAGATTGTTAAAGGTATAAAAGCAATTTTCAAAAAGAGGGTGACAAGGCACAGCTTTTTAGCCGGTGCTGCAAAAGCTTTCAGGATTTTACTGGTTGCCTATATACTTTTTAATGCATTCTGGGGCATTAATTATAACCGGGTTGGTATTGCCGGCCAAATGCAATTACAGATGGATAAATATAAACTGGAAGATTTAAAAATGATAAATGCGTTATTGGTGGCTAAAACGAATGCATCCAAACAATCTCTTGTAAAAGGCAATTTTAAATATCCATCTAACATGCAATTATTTAAAAAAGTGGAAGAGGCTTATCAAAAAGCTGAAAGGGTTTATCCATTTTTAAAATACCAACCGGTTTCTTTAAAACCATCTTTGTGGAATTGGTTGGGAAATTACATGGGCTTTACCGGTTATTACAATCCGTTTACAGGCGAGGCACAGGTAAATACACTGGTACCAAAATTTTTACAGCCATTTACTACCTGTCATGAAGTGGCGCACCAGCTTGGTTATGCCAAAGAAATGGAAGCCAGTTTTGTGGCTTACATGGCTGCTGTTGCATCGCAGGATACACTATTACACTACTCGGTTTACCTGGATCTTTTTATGTACAGCAACCGTAATCTTTTTGAAACTGATTCAGTTACAGCAAAAGAATTTACCAAACTACTGATACCTGATGTGAAAATTGATTTACAGGAATCGAAAACATTTAATAAAAAACACAGAAACCCCTTTGAACCAATCTTCAGGTGGATATACGGTGTTTATTTAAAACAGAACCAGCAGCCACAGGGTGTTTTAAGCTATGATGAAGTAACCGGTTTTATGATTGCGTATTATAAAAAATATGGAAAGATCTGATACAAAATTAAAACCTCACTTTATACCTGAACAAAGGATTTAGCACCAGTTGTTCTTTAAAAGAGTCCAGCCATTCATCCAGTTTTTTTACTTCATGCGGCGCTAAATCGTTAAAGAAAATGGCTGCTTCCATCCGGGTGCCATCCTTAAGGGTACAATAAAAAACATGGGTAAATACATAAGGTGTTTTGCCAATTTTAATTCCGTAATGTTTAAACAGTTTTTGATAATCCTTTTTTTCCATCGGGTATTCTACCACTTCGCCAATGGTAAAAAAAGCATCTTCATCAATCAGTTCCCTGTTGTTTAATGCCGAGGCAATGGATACATATTCTTTTGTTGTGGATGAAGGCAGGTTATCGCTCCACATTTTTTGCAGTTTTGGCGTAAATTTTTCAAAATTGAAAGTTTCTTTTAAAGTGCTGTCTGCCTTCAGGTCTAAATGGTTGTAATAAGCTTCCATGCTGTATTTCTTATCAGAGTACTTACCCAATTCCTTTATAAGTTTGTCTTCAGAAGATTTTTTGCGGATAACATACGAAAACAATGAACCTGCAAATGGATAAATGGCCGTATGCTGTTTTAATTTAAACAGGGCGATATTTTCTTTCACGCTGTCAAATCCCAACAGGTCCATTAAATAATCAGCATTGGCATTGCTGTTGAACATCATCATACCCCGTGCAACATCAACTAATTTTACAGCGTTGTTTTTTATTTCGTTTTGCGCCTTTGCATATTCCAGCCAGGCGGGATGTGCACCACCATCGGTGCCAGGCAGATGGTATTTTTCAAGTTCCTCCAGGTTTACATAACTGTTTTCATTAATCATTTCGTGGGTACTCTGCTGTGCAAATTCAATAGCAATTAACAGTTTTACCGTGCTGGCAAGTGGCATTAATCTGTTTTCGTTAAGGCGTGCAATCACGGTATCGTTACGGGTAATATAAACAGAAGAACGGGCGGGGTTGGCCTTAATAAAATTATAAAATGAATCAGCAAGGGCAGGTTGTAACTGGGCCTCTGCATAATTGCTTAAAAATAAAACAAATAAAAAAAACAGCAGGTAATGTTTAGTACGAAGTAAAAATGGGTGCATCATTGTACATTGTTTGTAAAGCAAAATACAAATTTTTTTATGAGCAGGACTGTATCAGTACAAAAAGTTGTCAGGTTGTCCCGATAGCTATCGGGATCGAAACCGGGGCTATACTGATCTAACCCGTCTTCGACAAGCTGCTAATGACAAGTATTTTAAAAGGTTGATAAACAATTTTTTACAAAAATTGAATTTAGCCACTAAGATTCTGTGTTAATAACCAGCAGACTTTGTTTATTTTTTAAT
>JANOVD010000496.1:0-1830 GCA_031417255.1 Chitinophagaceae bacterium | reverse complement strand
GGCCCGCCGCAAAAGAATATTAAAAGCTGCCAAAGGATACTATGGTAAGCGTAAAAATGTATACACCGTTGCCAAAAACGTAATGGAAAAAGGTTTAACGTACAGCTACGTTGGCCGTAAATTAAAAAAGCGTGAGTACCGCACTTTGTGGATTGCACGTATTAATGCAGCCGTAAGAGCCGAAGGAATGACTTACAGCCAATTCATCAACAAACTTGCTGTTAAGAAAATTGACCTTAACCGGAAAGTACTGGCCGACCTGGCTATGAATGAGCCGGAAACATTTAAGAAATTAGTAGAGTCGGTAAAATAAGATATTACTATAAAAAGAAAATGTCCCGGTTATTTTACCGGGACATTTTTTTTGAAATGCTGTCAGCCTGAGGCACTCATAAAAAAATTTTAAACTCTTTACAAATGACAATTGTTCGATTTTCAGAAGAGTGTCAGGGTGAGCTTGTCGAACCCGGTTTGCTGTGATAACCCGCCTTCGACAGGCTCAGGCTGACACCCTAATAGTTTGAAAGCCAGAGTCTTAAAATACATGTCATTAGCAGCTTGTCGAAGGCGGGTTATATTAAACGACCGGTTTCGACAGGCTCAACCTGACAGCTTTTAAATTAATGCACTGCTTTTTATGAATCTAAATAAACTTATTTTCCAAAAGCATTTCTAATTTGCTCCGATGCACATTCGCTGATGCGCTTGTTAAAAATATCTGATTCCTTCTGGTTGTCTTTCACTTTTGTCCAGGATTCCATGTTTTTCGTATTGCAGGCATTTTGAGCTTCAGCCCTTTTTGGGTCAGCAGCGTCCATTCCGTTGGCTTTTGCACTGCAGTCGCAGATCTCGTCTGCAAGTTTTTTTCCATCAAGGCTGCCGCCGCAGGCGGCAAATAAGGTTATGGCAATTAATGCCATTGAAATTCTTTTTATAATTTATAGTTTTAGGTTGGTGTACAAAATATTCAATAATTTCTGTTAATCAAAGCAAACAGGTAGGTTTAATTTTTAGTATTGTTTCATTTCGAAAAGTTGTCAGGCTGAGGCACTCATAAAAAAAATTAAGCTCTTTGCAAATGACAATAAGAAAAAATTTTTCTCAGCTTCGCTGCGAAAGGAGCTTCGCCACAAAGGCGCAAAGGCACGAAGTAGAAAAATGCTACGCATTTTCCTTTGTGTCTTTGAGTCTTTGTGGCTAATTCAATTTTTGTAAAAAATTGTTTATCAACCTTTTAAAATACTTGTCATTAGCAGCTTGTCGAAACCGGTATGATTTAGATATGCAACCCGCCTTCGACAAGCTCAGGCTGACAGCCTGATAGGTTTAATATTTTCGTTTTTTTTATACAGCAATACTTTACTTTTGCTTTCAAATAAAAATACGATTTGAAAAATTTTAACCTGGCAGAAGGAATGAATAATACCTACAGCGACCTGGTAGAGCAAACCTTTAATTTTCCGCAGGATGATTTTAAGGTAAAGGATGAATACCTGCAATACAATGGGTTGGATATAAAAGCGCTGATAGATAAATACGGAACGCCGCTAAAACTCACTTACCTGCCTAAGATCGGTAAACAGATAAATAAAGCCAAAACCATGTTTGCTGCTGCTTTTAAAAAGCACAAATATGAAGGGAAGTACCATTATTGCTATTGCACCAAAAGTTCTCATTTTTCATTCATCGTGGAAGAAACGTTAAAAAGTGATATTCATCTTGAAACTTCGTATGCTTACGACATCGACATCATAAAAAAACTCTACGCCAGAAAAAAGGTCAATAAAGATATCTACGTCATTTGCAATGGCTATAAACAAAAGCCTTATA
>JANOVD010000495.1:0-10495 GCA_031417255.1 Chitinophagaceae bacterium | reverse complement strand
TGGAAGACGAAGTAATTTTTTCTTGCCCTCCGTAGCTTTTTTAACTGCCATAGCTTTAGCGACGGCATGTAGTTAAGGAGGATGATACAAGCTTTATATCTTTGGGCATCATCATTGCGAACTTATTCTGTTCTTCTTTCTTTTTAGTAAAAAGAAAGAAGAATCAATCCTTTCATCGACATACCAATTGGGATCTTTAATTGTGTTTTGCTGAAGAACAGGTTTTTAATGAATAAAAAGCTGTGTATATTTATGAGTTGACAGCCATTCAAAGCCATTAACTAAATGACAGTAGATTTAAATAATACACTTGAGCAATTGGACAAACATGTTTGGGGTGAACCAGATTATGACTCAGACACACACCTGGTAAAGACTTGTCATCAACTTCGGAAAAAGCCATTGAGAGACTTTACAATAGAAGATTTGAGAATAATGATTGGGCAAAACATAAATCTTGAATTTTTAATTCCACTTGCCCTTGAACAATTAAAGGAAAATATATTAGCAGAAGGTAACTGTTATGAAGGTGATTTACTAAACAACATTTTAACAAGTGAAAAGGAATATTGGTTAAGCAACAAAAAGAACTGGCAAATATTTTGTGAACTTTTTGAGAAAAATATTACACGATTGAAACAATTTGACACCATTAAAGAAATTAAAAGTAGTTGGGTTGAAAATTTTAAAATGTTTAAAGAAATAAATAACCCGAACGCCTGATTTCGCCTTGCTTCGAGTCTCGAACAGGAAACAAAATATAGTTCATGAAACACAACCAAGGCTGAAAGTATAAGTACCCCTAATACAAGTAGGGCTAAAGAGTTTTTATAAGAAAGATATGAAGATCAAAACTGTTTTTATTATTGGACTAATACTGTCTCTTATTGCTTTGATAATTTTAGCAAATAAGGAAGAAGGTGGCGATATTAATGCTATCAGCATGTACTTTGTAGTCTTTTTAATACCTGTACTCTTAATAGTTGGATTAAATACAATTTTCATTAAATTCATAAGCACATTCAAAAACCGGTTTCTTAAAATACTTATTAGTTTTTTACCATTAGCTATATTTATTGTTTTATGTCAGTTTAAAAATTTGACAATTCCGCTAATAGATGGAAATTTACTATTCCTGGCTCTAACTGCTGCAATTGCAATCGGAATTACAAACATACTTTGGGTGGTGGGGGTTTACCAACAAAAATCTACTAGTTAACACTTCATGTTCCAGCGGAACATCTCATAGGTAGATAAAAATAATGATGCCGGCCAGCGTTCCGTAGGAACGCATCGTGTTATATAAACCACAAATCGTTCCTACGGAACGAAAATACAACTCACATAAATTCAGGCTACCCATAAATTGTTCCGCTGGAACAAACCCGCTGTCGTGGGCAAATGATTCATAAAACTCTCCCTCCGCCTTGATTTCTCTCACGAATCGAAAAAAAATGGTTCGTGAGACACGAACTAAGGCTGATAAACTAAAAGGAAGTCAAGCTTTTAAAGCTTGACTTCCTTAATACGTGTGACTTTGATTGAAAATTTTATTTCAGCTTTTCGTCTTTGCCTTTTCCAGGTTTTCCTTTACCCTAAACTTTACAATTTTAGTTACCAGGCTTAATGGCAACGGTTTATCTAACGGAAACTGAACCGAGCCTTTTCCCTCTTTGTAAACCGAAAGTTCTTTTTTAAATGCTGCATGCCCGGTTGGTGTTGCATAAAATCCGATATGATTTTTGAAAGAAGCAAAAAAGACCAACATGCCGTGGTATTTGAATGCCGGCATTTGATAGCTGATAACTTCCTCTGCACCAGGTGCTGCTATATTAATGGCAGCCCTGATCGCCTGTAACTTTGCCTGTATATCTTTGGGAAATTTCTCAATGTATTCTTCAATATTTTTCGGAATAGACAAATTTGTTTTCATCACAGATCAGTTGTCATTTTTCTGCAAGTTGTTTTACTATGGCCAATGCTTTTGGGAATGTATCATTAAAATATTGCTGAAAATCTTCTGTTGAATTCAGCTCTACCCTTAATTCTGTTCCTCCATTCTTTTCAGTTAAAAAATAACTTTCAAAAGCATCTGCCCAGTCGCTGGCTGTTTCTACACCGCCTTTAATTTCACCAAGGTGTTTAAATATCATTTGGCCGTTGTCAACTTTCCTGTGTATAGTCGAAAACATACCATCGCCACCTGGCCCAACAAAAAGAATTTTACTTCCCTCCTGCCAGTCGCTTTTTGCATGAGAGCCTTCCATAAAAACTGATGTCCATTGCCTGTAGCTTTGGTCTTCCCATAATGTTTGCCAAACTTTTTGTTTAAGCGCATTAATCTCAACGGAGAAATTTAATGTTATCATGATTTTTGTTTTTTAATTATTTAAAAAATGATAAGCAGATATATCTAAGCATTCAGCAGTTTCTCAATATCAAATTTCTTCATCTGCATAAAAGCCTGTATAACCCGTGGTGCTTTTTCAGGGTCGCTCATGAGCTGGCCCAAAATGGCCGGCACGATCTGCCAGGATACACCAAATTTATCTTTAAGCCAGCCACACATACTTTCTGTGCCGCCTTCGGTAAGTTTGTTCCAGTAGTAATCTATTTCTTCCTGGTTGTTGCATTCTACTACAAATGAAACGGCTTCATTAAAAGTATAATCATGGTCTCCCGGGCCATCCATTACCGTAATGTTGTATTGATTCAGATTAAAATCGGCAAACAGTACTTTACCTGCAAAAGGTGTTTCGTTTGGATAAAAGTGCATGGCATTAACGGCTGAGTTATCAAAAACAGATGTATAAAAATTTATTGCTTCTTCGGCTCTTCCAAATTTATCGCCGGTAAATAAAAGCGAAGCGCAAATTTTTTCTTCAGGACTTAGCATTACCTGCCAGGTCATTCCAAACCTGTCTTTTATCCAGCCATATCTTTCGCTCCAGTCGTATTTACCTATGGCCATTAAAGGTTCTCCACCTTCTGCAAGCTTGTTATATATTTCATTGGTTTCATCAATTGTTTTGCAGTAAACAAAAATTGAAATGGACGGATTGATTTTAAACATCGGCCCACCATTAAGGCCCATGATTTTTTTGCCGTTCAATTCAAACATTGCCACCATGGGTGTATCTGCTGTAATTTTTGAATTTGAAAAAATGCTGCAATAAAACGTTGCTGCTTCTTTTGCCTGTCCATCAAACCAAAGGCATGGATAAATTTGATTGGCCATGTTTATTTTTTTAAAAGGTTATCATTAAATACTTCATGCTGACAACTCACTATCAATTTGCTTCAGTGTATTTTTTAAAATTGTCCAAAATGTTTTGCCATCCGCCACGCTGCAGTTCTAAAGAATTCTCATTCTCTGCTTCAAAAGTTTCAGTTACTGTAGTTTCATTTCCATTAGCGGTAAAAATAATATTCACTTTTCTGCCTCCTACAATTGTATAGGTAATCAGTTCATTTATTTTTACTTCATCATACACACCATTAAAATCAAAACCCATGCTGCCGTCCCGGGCTTCCATCCTCCATAAAAATTTACCACCCACCTGCAGATCATTTTCTGCACGTGGTGTATGCCAGTCGTCTGATGCCTTGTTCCATTGGGTAATGTGTTCGGGATTGGTCCAGTATTCCCAAACTTTTTCTACCGGGGCCTGAATTGTTACCTCAACAGTAATGTTTATTTTTTCAGCAGCTTCCATTTTTTATTTTTTAAGATGAAAAATGATTTTTGATTTTGTGTTAAAAATTGAAGTCAGGCTCACAAAGCCTGACTTTACTAAAATAACTTTGGTGCATAACAACAAAGAAAAAATCATTCCAACGGAGGTTCAACATATTCTTCATCCCTCGGCTTTAGGTTATGATTCATGATAAGTCGTGCACAGGTGTTCCAGCGCAGGATAGCATCATTTTTTCCCTGCGGGCTTTTAGCTTCTGCTTTTTCATAATGCTCCATGGCATCTCTCAGCCATTCGTAGGCAACGGCTCCCCCATCAGGCATGCGTTTGGCAAGTTTGGCCTTGCCCTGCCGCTCACAGATGAGGCCGGAATAATATTGCAACTCATATTCATCTTTAAATTGTGTCAACAATTCCTTTGCACGATTCATATCACCCATTGATGATGTACCGAATTGGTCGGTGATTGCAAGTAACATGGTAACAAGTGCCCCGCTATTTTCGGGGTCAGCTTCAAGTATGTCGAGGCAGATGCTTTCAGCCAGCATGGGTTCATTAAGCAGGCGGTACCGCTCGGCTTTTTCCAGAGCCGTAGGAATACTTTCTTTGGAGATTGGCTTGATCTGAAACATGATACAGGTTTTAATGATTTAAAAAAGCAGGGGATGTATTATTCCTGTTTTATTTACTTCTGTTTTTTTGAACGAAACATCGCAAACAATCTTTTTACCGGGTCATAAAATTTATCTGCAACTCTTTCTTTAAGCGGAATAATAGCATTGTCGGTAATCACAATCTCCTGCGGACAAACATTGGTGCAACATTTTGTAATATTGCAAAAGCCGATACCATCCGTATTTTTAAGGTCTTCTCTCCTGTCTTCCACATCAAGCGGATGCATTTCCAGCGCTGCAATATGCACAAAATAACGGGGGCCAATAAACCTGTCGTGCAAATGATGCTCCCGAAGTACGTGACATACATCCTGGCATAAAAAACATTCAATACATTTTCTGAATTCCTGTACCCTGTCAATATCTTCCTGCATAATATGCCAGGTACCGTCTGCATTATCTGCCGGACGTGGTTTGAATTTTTTTATTTTTTTCTTCACTTCAAAATTCCACGACACATCTGTTACCAGGTCCCTGATAAGCGGAAATGCTTTGATAGGCTGCACCAGTACCGGTTTATCAAGGGGCAGTTCATTCATCCTGCACATGCACATCAGTTTCGGAATTCCATTTACTTCTGCCGAGCAGGAACCACAATGGCCTGCCTTGCAGTTCAGCGCACAGCAAGATCATTTGCATATTGCGCCTGTATCTGCAATATGGCATCAAGCACAACCATGCCTTCGGAAATTTCGAGAGAATAATCCTCGAATTTTCCGTTGACGGCATCACCACGTGATATTTTAAATGTTGCTGTTGGCATATTTTTTTGGTTATATGTTGTAGGCTTGACTGCCGGTTTGGGTTTTAGGAAACGGTAATTGGTCTTGTCAGATATCAAAATCAATCACTTATTCCGATGCAAAACCCGCAATCTTTTTTTTTGTTTTTAGTTTACGACTTTTGTTGCCGATTTGGATGGGCATGATTGTTGAAGTCTTACCAAATACCAAAACCATTTACCAAACCCGCTGCCATGACCATCAACTCAAACCTTACTTCATCTCTTCTATTATTTGTTTAAGATCTTCCCTTATTTCAGGTATGGGTTCTTCTCTTATTGTCATTTGCCCGGCTGCATCTTTTTTTATTACTAAATTAAATTTGCCGCAGTTTGTATCTTTCTCCGGGTAATCTTCCCTAAAATGTGCACCACGACTTTCTTTTCTTTGCAATGCTGCCATTGTAATGGCTTCGGAAGCGATGAGCATATTGTTAAGATCAAGCGCTGTGTGCCAGCCCGGGTTAAATTCCCTGTTGCCGGTTACGCTTACATTATCGGCCCGCTGGCGCATCAATGCCAAATGCTCCTTTGCCCTTAACATTTCTGTTTCAGTACGCACAATACCCACCAGTTGCTGCATCATTTCCTGCAAGGCGAATTGTACATCAAATGGGCTATCGCCATTTTCCCTTTCAAAAGGTTGCAACGCCCATTTAGAAATCTTTGCAATCTGATCTTTATCAACTGTTCCGGCATTATTTTCTTTTGCAAATTTTGCAGCATATTCACCTGCTCTTTTTCCAAACACCAGCAGGTCGGAAAGTGAATTGCCACCAAGCCTGTTGGCTCCATGTAATCCTGCGCCACATTCACCGGCAGCAAAGAGGCCCGGTACGGTTGACATTTGTGTATCCGGATCAACACGAATGCCTCCCATCATATAATGTGTTGTGGGGCCAATTTCCATGGGTTCTTTGGTAATATCAATATCTGCCAGTTTTTTAAACATATGATACATGCCCGGCAATTTCTTTTTGATATGCGCTTCGGCATTGGATATTTTTTTCTTTATCCAGGAAATATCAAGGAACACACCCCCATGCGGACTGCCTCTTCCTTCTTTTATTTCCCGAACAATGCAACGTGCCACATGATCACGGGTGAGCAGTTCGGGTGGGCGCTTGGCATTTTTATCTCCCTGTATATACCGCCAGCCTTCTTCTTCATTATCAGATGTTTGATTTTTGTAGGGTTCAGGAATGCTGTTGAACATGAACCGTTCTCCATTTTTGTTTAGTAAGATTCCGCCTTCGCCACGTACACCTTCTGTAACCAATATTCCACGAACACTTGGCGGCCAGATCATACCTGTGGGATGAAACTGTAAAAACTCCATGTCGATCAATTCTGCGCCGGCTTCATACGCTAATGCATGGCCGTCGCCGGTATATTCCCAACTGTTGCTGGTTATTTTATAAGCACGGCCAACGCCACCTGTTGCAAGTATCACGGCCTTTGCACGGAAGGTTATAAAGCGGCCTCTTTCCCTGTCGTAACCAAAGGCACCAACAATGCAGTCACCATCTTTAAGCAAAGTAATTACAGTACATTCCATATGCACTGTCGCTCCCAGGTAAATGGCATGATCCTGTAAGGTTCTTATCATTTCCAAACCGGTGCGGTCGCCCACATGCGCCAGGCGTGGATATTTATGGCCGCCAAAATTGCGCTGCAGTATTTTTCCATCAGTAGTACGGTCAAATACAGCTCCCCATGCTTCCAGTTCACGTACACAATCAGGTGCCTCTTTAGCATGCAGCTCGGCCATGCGCCAGTTGTTGAGGTATTGCCCGCCACGCAATGTATCTGTAAAATGAACTTTCCAGTTATCACGGTCATCAACATTAGCCATAGCCGCAGCAATACCGCCTTCGGCCATTACTGTATGTGCTTTACCCAATAATGATTTGCATACCAGGCCCACACTTACACCATGCGTTGAAGCTTCAATAACAGCCCGAAGACCGGCGCCGCCGGCGCCGATAACGAGAACATCGTATGTATGGGTATCCTGTAAAGTCATTAGTTAAAAAAATATCTTTTTAAATTGAGTATTGAACATTGAGCATTGGTTATTGAATATTTATTTGTTGTTACTTTAAAAATGCTCAATATTCAATGTTCAATATCCAATTTTCAGTGAGCTTCAGTTTTCAAAATATTTTAAAATCAGTCCAAACCCCCATCGAACACATACGCACATAAATATCGGTAAAGCCAACCCAGAACAAACTCATCCATGCCCAAAGCATGTGCTTTTTGTTTAAACAACTTACACATTTATACATGGTGAGACGAACAGGCTTGCCGGAGAGGCGATCCATAAATCCGCCAACCATATGCCTTAATGAATGACAGCCAAAAGTATATCCTCCAAGCAAAACAACATTTACAGTTAATACCAATGTGCCCACACCCATACCAAAAGATTTTACTCCGGTAACCGGATCTATAAACCACAATGCTTTCCAAACATCAATGGCAAGAAAAATGATAAACAGCAAAGCGATATACATAAAATAGCGATGAATATTCTGCATGATGAGTGGAAAAGAATTTTCGCCGAGATATTTTTTACGGGGTTCTGAAACAGCGCAGGAAGGCGGATCGGCCCAGAAGGCTTTATAATAAGCCCCACGGTAATAGTAACAGGTAAGGCGGAACAACCCCGGTGCCCATAATATTAACAATGCCGGCGACCATGGCATCCATGTGGGCCACCATCCGGGCTTTGGGCCAAACCAGCTATGCGGCGAATCGCCAAAAAGTTCGGGTGAATACAGTGGTGAAATATAAGGGCCGTAATGATAATGCTCGCCCTGGAAAGCGGCCCAAGTGGTGTAAACAACAAAAGCCGATAGGCCAATGAATGTAAACAAAGGCTTTATCCACCAGGCATCTTTACGGCTGGTGTAACCAAAACGATGGATCGTTTTCTCCAAATTTAATTCGGCCATAGATGCGGCTTATAATTTATGAAGCCTGCCTGACGGTAGGCAGGTAATACCTCTCAACATCTCATTTGATTCTGCCAGGAAATCTTTTTACTAAATAAGCAGTCAGCAAAACCTCTTGCCGAAGATAATTCAAAAGATGATACGATTTAAATAAATGCGGCTATTCCTGCTATGCTGTTTGCAGGGCACTTCTTAAGTAGTGACAACAGCAGTAAGATTGATTGGAGAAGGAATTTCAACACGGCGTTGGTTACACTTCGACTTCGCTCAGTGCCAGACACCGGCAAAAGTACCTTTTTTGTATATTTGCTATATAAAAGCAATAGTAGTAACTCCAAAAAGCGATAACGAATTCAAATTCGTTACAGATTTGCTCAAAAAACTTGGCATCGGCACTTCACCTTAACTAAGGGAGAGATAGAGGATATTGGCATGCTGAAACTGATGAATAATGTTGATAAGTCAAAACGGGTAAGTCGTTCTTAACAAATAATAAAACAAAGTAAAATACCAATATTCTCTTCTCCGGGCACGCCCTTCAAAATTTGCATAGTTTTTAAGGACTTATAAAAAGTACTGAAATCCATTCATAACGATAGTTTTTGGTTTGATACATATATATATGAATTACTGATAGCATAATCTGGACTTTCTCTCGTATAAAAAATCCCTCCTGCACTGCTGCAAGAGGGACTGTATTTTTTGAAAACCTGCCTGCCGGCAGGCAGGTTGCTTATTGCAAATTGCCGATTGATTAATATCCTCCCATTCCGCCCATATCAGGTGCGCCATGGCTGTGTGCTTCTTCTTTTTTAGGTTTGTCTGCAATTACACACTCGGTCGTTAACATCATACCTGCAATTGAAGCTGCATTTTCCAAAGCAACACGGGTAACTTTTGTTGGATCAATTACGCCGGATTTGAAAAGATTTTCATATTTTTCGGTACGGGCATTAAAACCATAATCGCCTTTGCCTTCTTTAATTTTATTTACAACAACACTTCCTTCGTAACCTGCATTTTCTACAATGATACGTAATGGCTCTTCCACCGCACGGCGAACTATGGCAATACCGGTTGTTTCATCTTCGTTAATGCCGGTCATTTTTGCAAGCACATCGCTTGCACGTACATAAGCAACACCACCACCCGGTACAATACCTTCTTCAACTGCGGCTCTTGTTGCATGTAATGCATCATCAACACGGTCTTTCTTTTCTTTCATTTCAATTTCGGTAGCAGCACCTATATATAATACTGCAACACCACCAGCCAGCTTAGCCAAACGCTCTTGCAATTTTTCTCTATCATAATCAGAGGTAGTTGTTTCAACCTGTGCTTTAATCTGGTTTACCCTTGCAATAATATCTTTTTTAACACCTTTACCGCCAACAATTGTTGTATTGTCTTTATCAATGGTAATGCTTTCAGCGCTGCCTAAATAAGTAAGGTCGGTATTTTCTAATTTGTAACCCTGTTCTTCGCTAACAACAATACCGGCAGTTAATACAGCAACATCCTGTAACATTTCTTTTCTTCTGTCGCCAAAGCCCGGTGCTTTTACTGCAGCCACTTTAATGGTGCCACGCAATTTATTTACCACCAATGTAGCCAATGCTTCACCATCCAGGTCTTCTGCAATGATCACTAAAGGACGGCCGCTTTGTGCAACTTTCTCCAGTATGTGCAGGATATCTTTCATGGTAGATATCTTCTTATCATAAATTAAAATGTAAGGATTGCTTAGTTCAACCTGCATTTTTTCGCTGTTGGTAACAAAGTACGGAGAGATATAACCACGGTCAAACTGCATACCTTCAACCACATCAACTGTGGTATCGGTTCCTTTCGCTTCTTCAACGGTAATAACCCCTTCTTTACCAACCTTGGCCATAGCCTGGGCAATTAAAGCGCCGATAGCCGAATCGTTATTTGCAGAAATAGAAGCCACCTGCTCAATTTTTTTGCTGTCGCTTCCTATTTTTTCTGATTGTTTTTTCAGGTTTTCAACAACAGCAACAACTGCTTTGTCAATACCACGTTTCAGATCCATCGGGTTTGCACCGGCAGCAACATTCTTTAAACCTTCGCCAATAATGGCCTGGGCCAACACAGTTGCTGTGGTAGTACCATCACCTGCAATATCTGCAGTTTTAGATGCCACTTCTTTCACCATCTGTGCTCCCATGTTCTCAATCGGGTCTTCCAGTTCAATTTCTTTGGCAACCGTAACACCATCTTTGGTAACTGTTGGTGCACCAAACTTACGTTCAATAACTACGTTACGGCCTTTTGGGCCAAGGGTTACTTTTACAGCGTTGGATAAAGTGTCAACGCCTTTTTTCATTTTATTTCTTGCTTCAATATCGAAGAATATCATTTTAG
>JANOVD010000494.1:0-1873 GCA_031417255.1 Chitinophagaceae bacterium | reverse complement strand
GTGGGCGCCTGTGTTGGTATGAAAGGCAGCCGCATACATGGCATTGTGCGTGAATTGAAAAATGAAAATATTGATGTGATAAACTGGACCAGCAATACCCAGTTGATGATACAGCGTTCATTAACACCTGCCAAGATTACCAGTATGGAACTGGATAACGAAAAAATGCATGCCAATGTATATTTAAAACCCGACCAGGTATCGCTGGCCATTGGCCGCAGGGGCGTTAATATAAAACTGGCCTGCGAACTTACCGGCTACGAAATTGATGTATTCCGCGATAATGAAGGTGAGGTAGAAGAATTTGATATTGACCTGGATGAATTTACAGATGAAATTGAACCATGGATAATTGACGAACTGAAAAGAGTTGGTTGCGATACAGGCCGCTCAGTACTGGAATTAACAGCCGAAGAACTGGAACGCAGAACAGACCTGGAAAAAGAAACAATTGAAGAAGTAAGAAGAATATTGAACGAAGAATTTGGAAAAGAATAAGAACCCGGTTTTAAATTACAGTCCCGATAGCTATCGGGAGTTTATTTAGAATACTCAAAAGAAAAATCGGCCCGTTTTTTAATAGCAGGCAAACAAAAAAAAGAATGTCAGAAGTAATAACACCAAGGTTGATGGCGGCGGCCAAAGAATTTAACATCGGGACATCTACCCTGGTAGACTTTCTTGTAACAAAGGGCTTTTCAAGCGATGACCTGAAACCCACTTCTAAGCTTACGGAACCTATGTACCGGGTTTTACAGTCGGAGTTTCAGCAGGATAAAGTGGCACACGAAAAAGCCATGCAGATAGACCTTCCCAAAGGCGCCAGTGTAAGCGAACCCAAGAAGAAAAAAGACGAACAGGATCTTTCTTTTACCAAAAAAGAAACAAAGCCCAAAGCAATACCTGCAGAAGAAGCAATCCCGATAGCTATCGGGACGGCGGAAGCAGTTGCAGCCGAAGTAAAAGTCCCGATAGCTATCGGGGAGGTAAAAGAAATTGAAAAAGCAACAGAAGCTGTTAAAGAAGCAGAACCAACAGAATCAGCTTTAACAAAAGTTAAAGCACCCGAACTGGAAACGCCAAAAGTGCTTGATAAAATTGACCTGGACAAAATAGACTCATCTACCAGGCCCAAAAAATCAACCAAAAAGGCTGCTGAAAAAGAAACTGAAAAAGAAGAGCCAAAGAAACCCGCCGCTGCTAAAAAAGGTAAAAAAACTGATGAAGAAAAGGAAGAGAAAAAAGTTATTGAAATAAAAGCCGAACCGGAAATCACAGAAGGTAAAGAAGATGACGCAGCGATTATTGAAAATATAAAAGTAAAAAAACTAACTGGTCCAAAGATCATGGGTAAAATTGAATTACCTGTTGATAATGATACCCGGCCCAAAAAAGGAAACGACGAGAAGCGCAAGCGTAAGCGTATCCCGATGGAAAAGAAACCTGGTGAAGCTCCTCCGCCAATGCAAAACAGAAGGCCGGGTGGAAGTACTACAGGAACCGGAGCATCAAACAGGGCAGGTAGTGGTACTGGCGGCAGGTTTAACCGTCCATCAGGAACAGGTTCGGGCACTGGAACCGGCCGCAGAGAGGACAAAGTAATTGATGCAAAAGAGATACAGGATAAACTTAAAGAAACACAGGCAAAATTAGCCGGTGCAGGTGGCCGCGGCAAAAGCTTAAAAGCAAAATACCGTAAAGCAAAAAGAGATGAACATGCCGAACTGGCGGGTGTTGGAGGTGAGCAAAACAATAAGTTACAGGTAACAGAATATATATCTGTAAGTGAACTGGCAGGTTTAATGGATGTAAGTTTTGCAGATGTTATCAGTAAATGTATGAGTCTTGGTATCATGGTTTCTATTAACCAGCG
>JANOVD010000493.1:0-2921 GCA_031417255.1 Chitinophagaceae bacterium | reverse complement strand
CTTTAAATTCCGGGCTTACAACTCATTTCTCACAATTTCCCAATGTCCACCTCTGGCAGAGCCTACTCTTTTGATTTTTTCCATTGCTTTTAATTTGCTGATATTTTCTTCTGTTTTTCTTTTGGAAATACCAATTATTGTTGAAATACTTTGGGCAGTTACCCATGCATTTTCTTCAATAAGTGCCAGTATTTTTTGCTGGTTAATACTAAGTTTTTCACCGACCTTTTCACCGACCTTATCACCGACCTTATCACCGACCTTTTCACCGACCTTTTCACCGACCTTTCTACGACCTTTCTACGACCTTTTCTACGACCCTATGTTCATGCGCAGATACCACAACCCTTCAGCTCATTGGTATAAACCTACGGGGTGAATCCATGCTGAAAATTTTCGAATACTGTTGGTTGCAGATCATGAGCAATAAATATATAATCATTTACGCTGCTTTCATAAAATCTTGTCAGGCATTACTTCTTCCATCATGTACTAAGGCCTGCTATAGTATGGAACCCATTTTCCGTATATATCCATTATTGCCCATTTTTTCATTATTGTATTAAAGGATTATCCAGTGGCCTCCTTTATCAGGCCCTATCCTTTTTAACTTATTCAGCTCCTTTAATTTCTGTATATTTTCCTGAATTTTTCTTTGAGAAATTCCTATTTCGCCGGAAAGTTTATTTGCAGAAATGAAAGGATTTTTTTTAATGAATTCAAGAATCATTTCCTGGTTTGCACTTAATGTTTCTACGACATTTTCTACGACATCTTGCTCAAAAGAAGTTACTACAACCCTAAACCCATGCTGAAAATTTTCGAATACAGGCGCTGGTAAACCATGAGCAATAAATTGCTGCTGAATTCTTATTGCCCTGGTTAAACTAGTTTTTATTTTCACTTTCCACTTTCCAATAACCACCCTTTGCAGCTCCCATTCGTTTAATTTTTCCTTTCAATTGCAGGTTTTTCAGATGCCTTTGTACTGTTCTTGCTGCAACAGTCAGTTTTTTAGCTATTTCGGTTGCAGTTATCCGGTTGTTTTGCACAATCAGTTCCAATACCAGTCGTTCTTTTTCTACGACATCTTCTACGACATTTTCTACGACATTTTCTACGACATCTTCTACGACATCTTGCTCAAAAGAAGTTACTACAACCATAAACCCATGCTGAAAATTTTCGAATACAGGCGCCGGTAAACCATGAGCAATAAACTGCTGCTGGATTCTTTTGATGCCCGAACCGTATTTCTCTATTACACCAGCCTCTTTAAACATGGCGGCAAGTTTTTTATTACGGGTTTGAGAAACATAGTTGCCATCTAATAACTGCCGGATGCTGATGGTATCCGGTAAGCCCCCGGGGTTAAAAAACTCAATACTGTTATCATAAATCTTAACAGATGAATCGCCATGATGCATATAATCCCTGTGTACGATCATATTTACAATAATTTCACGCAGGGCATCTAATGGGTACTGCCAACGCTCTTGCCGCTGCAGATTACCGGTGATGACATATTCTTTATTAATATGCTTCTTAATAAAATTAAAAACTTCTTCAATTTCGGTAAACAGATCCTGGCGAAGTGTTACGGCATCTTTGATAAGCGCAGGGGCCGAAAACCTGCCCAATTCAATGGTGGCTTTAAATACTTCGTTTTTGGCAAACAACAAATGGCAGGCATTTGATATGCTGTTTTCCTTCAGCAGTTCAAATTTATTGAGTACCACCATTGGATCATCTGCTATTTTTATTTCCCTAAGCCTGTTGCCGGTTTCTATAAATGCTTTTACTTTATCCAGTGAAATATCTGCTGTTGTATAATCGTTGGTGGTATAATTATCCCAACTGCTGTTAAAAGTTTTTAAATGCAAATCAGCAATTTCGGTAAGGTTTAACTGGTGGTTGCTGTTCTTTACTCTTTTATAATACCTGCCTTTAAAAGATACCGGCTTTATTGGAAATTCTTTTACAAATAATTCCACCACTTTGCCTCCTGCCAGGTCAAGGTATGCTGAATCGGGTATAAGTGCCGGCTGCGTTTTGTTTTTTATTTCATTTATCCATTGCTGAACCGTTTCATCGCCAATCATAAAATTTTTCAACGGCACACCTTCGTTATCAACACCTACCAATACCTTACCGCCATTGGTATTGGCAAATGCTACCAGGGTCTCTATCACCGTGTCGTTAAAACTGCTTTTAAATTCAGTATGTACATTCTCTTTCAACTTATGCTGTACCAATTGTTACTCCTGCTTTCCATCCCTTAAAATAAAATATCTTTTTTGCTTTTTGCGCCATCACATCACGTAAGGCGGTATAGCGTTCCCTGCCTTCATGAGAGATGGTGTAGCTTTTGCTTAAGTTATTTACTTCTATTATTGAGGACATTGAGATTAAAGTTGGCTACGGTTAAAAATGTGGATATAAGATGGGTTGGGGAATCTTTCTTTGTTTAGATGTTACAGATTGCAAATTCTGATTTGTATTATTTCGTCCAGTTCGCAATTTCCAGCTCTTTAATTCGCTTAAAATGTTCAGTATTATTTGTTATAAGCTGAAGTCCGTTTGCTATGGCTATGCCTGCAATCAGTGTATCGGTATGACCAATTTCGCTTCCCTTTTTTCTCAAATCTGCCTGAATTACTCCTGCCGTTTTTGCTGTACGTAATGTTAGCGGAATTACTTTATTTAATGCTATAAACGCTTCAAACCTGGTCAACTGTTTTCTTGCATCTTTGTATAAAAGCCCATTGAGAATTTCGTAGTAAGTGATGATACTTAAATTAATAAAGCCATATTCCTGCAAATGTTCATCAACTTTAGCAATAACTTTTGGATTACCCCTTAAAAATTCAGAAAGAATATCAGTATCAAGCATGGATGACTTCATAGGTCGATATTGCGAT
>JANOVD010000492.1:0-2382 GCA_031417255.1 Chitinophagaceae bacterium | reverse complement strand
CTCGTTCGATGCGTTAGTGCCTGCAGCACCTGATTTCGGGCCCGTGGGGGAGGTGGAACGCCCCCCGGGCCCGAAGTGCTTTTCAAACGGCGGCGAAGCCGCTAGATGACGGATATGTCCATCATCAGCAGTATCTCCTCGCTTGCCGTTCCCATTCACCGCGAAGGCTATCGCTTCATCGCCATCTTTGCCGCCGTGACTCTGGTGCTGTTCTGGTTTCATCTGGGCGCGCTGGCCTGGATCGGCGTTATCCTCACGCTGTGGTGTGCCTATTTCTTCCGCGATCCCGAGCGCGTGACGCCGCTGCGCGATGGCCTGGTGATCTCGCCTGCCGATGGCCGGATCAGCGCCATCGAAAATGTGATCCCACCCGTTGAACTCGACCTGCCGCGCGAACCAGTAACCCGCATTTCGGTGTTCATGAATGTTTTTGACGTCCATGTGAACCGTTCGCCGCTCGATGCCTTGATTGCCCGCATCGCTTACGTGCCGGGCCTTTTCCTCAATGCCGATCTCGACAAGGCCTCGCTTGACAACGAACGCCAGGCCCTGACCCTGGAGCGCGCCAACGGCCAGCGCATCGGTGTGGTGCAGATCGCCGGACTCGTGGCCCGCCGCATCGTGAAGTTCGTGGGCGAGGGCGAACATCTGCAGGCGGGCCAGCGCTTCGGGCTCATCCGCTTTGGCAGCCGGGTCGATGTCTACCTGCCCAGGGGCATGAATGCGATGGTCTGCATCGGCCCGCGCGCGGTCGCGGGCGAAACCGTACTGGCCGACCTTGACTCGACAGAAACCGAACGCACGGGCCGGACAAGCTGATGGCTGAACCTGAAGATCAAGACCTTGACCTGCCAGAGGACCCAGCCGATCCGCAGCGCCGTTTTGCCATGGTGCCGGTGCGCTATCTGCTGCCCAACCTCATCACGCTTCTGGCACTGTGCAGCGGCATCACCGCCATTCGCCTTGGTATCGAGGGCCGCTATGAACTGGCGATCGCCTGCGTGATGGTGGCCGTGGTCCTTGACGCGCTTGATGGACGCCTCGCACGCTTCCTCAAAGGCACGTCACGCTTCGGCGCTGAACTGGACTCGCTCACCGACTTCGTCAACTTCGGCGTGGCACCGGCCTTGCTGCTCTATATCTGGTCGCTCAACACTCTGCGCACCGCGGGCTGGGTGATCGCCCTCATATACGCCATCTGCTGTGCCCTCAGGCTGGCGCGTTTCAATGTCGCACTCGATGAACCTGATAAGCCGCAATGGTCCAACATGTTCTTTACCGGAGCACCGGCACCGGCAGGTGCATGCCTTGTGCTCTTGCCATTCTATCTAAATTTTCTGGGCTTCGTCGATGACGGGCATGGCTTCGCACTGCTCATTGGCCCCTATGTCGTATTGGTGGCACTGCTCATGGTGAGCCGCATCCCGACATTTTCCGGCAAGAACATGGGTAGCCGAATCCCGCGTGATGTGGTGCTGCCGGTTCTGGGCCTCGGGTCTTTCTCAGCCATCATGCTGGTTGCCTTTCCGTGGGAATTTCTCACTGTGGTGGCGATCATTTATCTGGCGCTGATCCCAATCAGCATCCGCTCCTACAGGCGGCACAAGGCTGCCGCCTTGGCAAATCCCAAGCCCGACGTTTCTTAAATCAGAACCCGCGCCAGATCGGCAATGAGGTCATCCGGACTCTCGATGCCAACCGACAGCCGGAAGACACCATCGCCTGCATAGTCGCGGTAGCGGCGGAGCTGTTCAGAGTCGTGGCGGAAGGTCGAGGCCTGAATGTCATCGGTGCCGATCCAGTAGACCAGACTACGGTGGTGGCCAAGCGACACGGCATAGTGGATGATTTCGAGTTCCTTCACCATGCGCGCCGCGATTTCCGGCCCTGGCTGCCTGGTCTGGAACGTCATCATGCCGGAGAAATTCTTCATCTGACGCCTGGCCAGCTCATGCTGCGGGTGCGACACGAGCCCCGGATAGAAAACACGCGAGACCTGCGCGTGGCCTTCAAGAAATTCAGCAACCTTCATCGCTGCGTATTCATGCGCCCGCATGCGGATCGGCAATGTTGCGATACCGCGCAGGATGAGCCAGGCATTGAAGGGCGAGAGAACGCCGCCGAAATGCACCGTGGCCTCGAGGTTGAGCGCCGCCAGTTCCGGTTTGCGGCCGATGACGGCGCCACCCATCGCGTCACCATGGCCGCAGAGATACTTGGTGAGCGAATGCATCACGAAATCGGCGCCAAGTAAAAGGGGTTGCGTGGCGATCGGCGTCGCATAGGTCGAGTCGACCGCCACATCGCGCACTCCCATGTCATGCGCCAGCTTGGCCAGCAGCGCGATATCGCACAGTTTCATTGTCGGGTTGGCCGGCGTTT
>JANOVD010000491.1:0-1734 GCA_031417255.1 Chitinophagaceae bacterium | reverse complement strand
CTGCACGTGTCGATACGTAATTCGTTCGGGATGTTCAGTGCTCGACGAATCGCAAATTTTGCCGAAAAGAACGAGATCGACATCATTCATGCTCATGTTGCCCGCGACTATATTGCGGCGAGCGTAGCAGCCCGCTCAGCGAACACCCGGCTCGTTTTGACGCGGCACGTCCTGTTTCCGATGAAGTCATTTCACCGCTTTGCTCTCAGGAATGTGGACGCAGCGATCGCGGTTTCGTCATCAGTTCGCGATCAGCTCGAGCGTGTCTTTCCGCCCAACAAAGTTCACGTCATCTCAAACGGCATCGACCTAGCCGCAACGAGCGTTGATGAGCGTCGAACGTGGGGCCGCGAATTTCGCGAGTTTCACTCGATCCCGATGGATTGCCCGGTGGTATCGACCATCGGCGAACTGAAGGTATTAAAAGGTCAACGCGACTTTGTCCTCGCCGCAAATGAAGTCGTCAAGCGAAAGCCCGATTGCCGATTTGTCGTCGCGGGCGTCGATAATACTATCGACAAGAGCTTTCGACGCGAGTTAAGACGCCTCGCTCGCGTGCTGGGAATGGAAGAGAATTTTATCTGGCTCGACTGGCTCGAGGACACGCGGCCGCTGCTTGCGGCGTCGGATATTTTCGTTTCACCGTCGCACTCAGAGAGCTTTGGCCTAGCGATTCTCGACGCGATGATCGCCGGCTGCCCGGTGGTCGCGACGATGACCGGTGGTGCGATCGAGCTGATCCCGGATGCAAAAGCCTTGGTGCCCATCAAAGACCCTCTCAGTCTGGCCGATACGATCCTCTGGTATCTAGAACACGAGGCCGACCGCGATGCACTGGCCTCACAACTCATGTCGACCTCCGCCGAACGCTTTAGCTTGACCCGCATGGTCGATGCCACCGAACAGGTCTATCGGAGTTTGATCTAAAATATCCTTCCGATTCACCGCATCTTCCTTAATTTTTTACGACTTTTTCGGAAACGTTGGTAGAAACTGCGGAGCCACGCGGCCTTTAGTTAGTTGTTCGAAGGCGTAGGCGTATTTGATCAGGACCGGTTCGCTCCATGCAGTGCCAAAAAAGAACATTCCTGCGGCTTGTATCGACGACGGGATCGCGGGAGCATTTCCTGCCGCCGGAGCCGCGGGTATTTCACGAAGGCCGATGGGCACGGTGATCGACGGATAACTAGCGACGGCGGCAATGCTCCACGCTGCGCCGGCGGTAGGGCCGACAAGAGCGTCGAGTTTGTTCGCGGTGAGGAGCGCATCAATGCCATCCTCTCGGGTCTGCTTTCTGACCTTGGCGAGAGCGTCAAGGTAGGCCTTGTCGGTCAGGTCGCCTCTCTTTTGCGATTCGATGAATATTTCCTGGCCAAAAAACGGCATTTCCTTGTCCTTGTTCTCGTCGTTGAATTTGATGAGATCTTCGAGCGTCTTGTATTTCGCACCGCGTCCAGCCAAATACTTATTCAGAGCTGCTTTGAACTCGAATTGGAGCACGGCCGTTCGATCGGCTCCTGAGCCCTGACCAAAATCCGGGAACTTTACCTCGACGAGAGTTGCACCGGCATCGCGGATCTTATCGAGAAACGGCTGATAGTAAGCCTTCCAGGCATCGAGATTTCGCTGCGGCGGGTACGTCACCACGCCGAGCCGCGCGCCTTTGAGGCCGTCCTTAAGGAGGAATTCTGTGTAGTCTTTTGCCTTGCGTTTGTTTGCCTCGGCGGTCGCAGG
>JANOVD010000490.1:0-2257 GCA_031417255.1 Chitinophagaceae bacterium | reverse complement strand
TATTTGGCCCATAGGCAAGCGCCTGTGCCCAGTACAGCATAGCACAACCAGGGTCAAACTTTGCAGCTTTTTTAAATGACGCCATTGCTTCAATAATGTGAAAGCTATAATACATGTTTATACCCTGGTTAAAATAGAGTTGTGCACTGTCACTTTTTGTTGAGATGACCCAGGTGTAATTTCCGGCACCAGGAATGAGTGGTATATCTGTCTCATCGAGTAATTCATTAAGTGCCTCCCAATCGGGCCCGCAGCGAATGACATTTTTCTTTTTGTATTCGATGTTATAAATTTTTTCTAAAGAGGCCTCACCATCAGTTTTACGTACTATTTTGGCAGCAACAAAAGCTGTAGCAAATGCCATAAAGGCAATCAGTGTTAATTTGTATAACATGACTGAAAGTTTTATATGTAGAAAGTTACAAATTTTTTGTTTTAACAGGTATAAAAATTTGTATCTTCAAATGATTTCTCAAGCATCTCTTACAATAGTCTTCATACTTAAAAAAAATTCAATTATGAATTCGCAATTAGAAGAAATAAGAAAGCAACAAAAAGAATCATGGAATAAATTCTCTCCCGGCTGGAAAAAATGGGATAACCTGACAATGGATTTTCTTCAGCCCATGGGACAAGCTATTATCGCTTCCATTAAACCGGCCGGCAATGATATGATTTTGGATATTGCTGCCGGAACAGGAGAGCCCGGTTTAACCATTGCTTCGATGCTTAACGGCGGGAAAGTGGTTATTACCGACCTGGCAGAAGATATGCTGGTGATTGCAAATGAAAATGCAACAAGCCGTGGTATACGCAATATCGAAACAATTACCTGTGATGTTTGCGATCTGCCATTTGCCGATAATAGTTTTGATGCAGTAAGTTGCCGTTTTGGATTTATGTTTTTTCCGGATATGCAGTTAGCTGCCAATGAAATACTGCGGGTATTGAAACCCGGAGGAAGAATTGCTACTTCGGTATGGAATGTTCCTGAAAAAAATTTCTGGGTAACATCCATAATGGGCACTATCAATAAAAATATGGAACTGCCTCAACCCCCACCCGGTGCACCTGGCATGTTTCGCTGTTGCAAACCGGGACTGATGCGGTCGGTTTTTGAAAATGCAGGGTTTAAAAATATTGATGAACAGGAAGTGCAATCAAAACTGAAAGCAGGAACCGTTGATACTTTCTGGAACATGATGACAGAAGTGGGTGCTCCAATTGTTGCAGCTTTAAGTAAGGCAGATGATGATTTACGCCAAAAAATAAAGAATGAGGTATTTGAACTGGTTGGGCAAAGATACAAGGAAGGAGAAGTGTTTATTGACGCCGGTGCCATTGTAATAAGTGCATTGAAATAAACCTGCACAGCAGCTTTAATGTGTAAAACGGACCAGGAATAGAGACAGGCTTTCATTAATATTATGTTCATCATGGCTGATGCCAATTTAATAAACGGTCATCATCACCTTACCGAAACATACGGCCTTGTTGTATGTGGTGGCAACAGCCGCCGAATGGGTGCCGATAAAAGCATGCTTCAATACTACCAAAAGCCACAGCGCTATCATGTATATGAAATGATGCAACCCTTTTGTGAACAGGTTTTTATCTCCTGCAATGCCCAACAGGCAAATACCATTAAAGATGATTACCTTTTTTTAACAGACAATACTTTGTATAATAATATCGGCCCGATGGCGGCATTGCTTACAGCATTAACTAATTTCCCCGAAAAGAATATACTGTTCATTGGTTGTGATTACCCTTTTATAACTGCAAATGAACTGCAACAATTCGCTGCTGTTTACAACGCTTCAGATAATGCCGTTGCTTTTTATAATGATGCGGAAGATGTTTATGAACCCCTGCTGGCATGGTACCCTGCATCATCATTTGAAAAACTTAAAGTGATGTTTAAAATGAAGCAATATTCTTTGCAGCATTTTTTAAAAGAAAATAAAGCATCAAAATTTTATCCGGAAAACAAGATAAGCATGATAAGTATAGATACGAATTCAGCATTTATTAAAGCACTCAGCTCAATAAAACAGGGTATGAACTGAACCACATAGGATCATAGCAAACATAGGTGTTCACATAGTTTTCAACTATGTTCTCTTCTTTTCTCTATGTGCCTATGTGGTTCAAAATATATGTAATTATTTTAACTGCAATATTTCTTTAGTAATTTTAGACAATGGTAAATAAACAGGTTGAACATATCATCATCCAAAAGATAAGTACTGGGCAG
>JANOVD010000489.1:0-4198 GCA_031417255.1 Chitinophagaceae bacterium | reverse complement strand
GAACTACCTGAATGGAGTTAAAGTAGATAGTTTAGGAAGGCCTGATACAACTAATAAAGTATTTGATAATGTTAACCCATTCTTCAGGGTAATTAATCCAATATTCGCACAAACAGATCCTGCTTCCGGAAAACAATTCTTTAATGCAAACATTGGTAGTATTACTTTACAGGATACAGGCGTTTTTAATGAATACCTGAATAATGAACTGGTAAAAAATGCACTGCCCGCCGATGCAAAATTTTTGTTGGGAGTTGAAGAAAAATCAGCAAAAGGTAACCAAAGGCTTTTCCCTTTATATGTAGTTAGAACTTTACCCGGTACCGAAAAAGCGCCGCTTGAAGGTGAAGGCATAAGCAAAGCATGGCAGGATTTTGATGATAAAGGCAGGCCGGCCATTAAAATGGAAATGACCAGCGCCGGTTCCAAAACATGGGCAAGGCTTACCGGAAAAAACAAGGGCCGCCCAATTGCAATTGTTTTGGATGATATTGTTTATTCTGCACCAAATGTTATCAATGCTATTGAGGGCGGAAGTTCAGAGATATCCGGAAGTTTTACTGTTCAGCAGGCACAGGATTTATCTGATCTTTTACAATCAGGTAAATTAGATGCACCGGCTAAAATTGTGGCACAGCAGGTTGTAGGCCCAACATTGGGTAAAGAATCTGTTAATGATGGTGCCATGGCATTTGGTATCGCATTTCTGGTAATATTTATTTTAATGCTGGTTTATTACAATAATGGTGGCTGGGTAGCAATTATTGCATTAATATTTAACCTGCTTTTCACCATCGGGGTTTTAACCGCCATGGGCTTTACTTTAACTGCAGCAGGAATTGCCGGCCTGGTACTTACCATTGGTTTAGCGGTAGATACCAACGTTATTATATTTGAACGTATTAAGGAAGAACTGACAAAAGGAAAATCGTACCCGCTTGCCATAAACGATGGGTACAAACGCTCGCTTGCGCCTGTTATTGATGCCCACGTAACTTCTTTACTTACTGCATTTATTTTGTTTTATTTTGGTTTGGGCCCGGTACTTGGTTTTGCAACAACCCAGATCATCGGTATTTTACTTTCACTGTTCTGCGGTATTTTAGTATCAAGATTAATTACCGAAATATGGACAAATAAAAACAGGCATTTAAATTATTTCACCGGTATATCTAAAAGAATATTTAAACACGCCAGTTATAGATTTATCGAGCTCAGAAAATATGCATACATGGTTTCTACAGTTGTATTGCTGGCCGGAATTTTTGCCTTCTATAACGGTTTTCATTTGGGTGTGGAGTTTAAAGGTGGCCGCAGTTATACCGTTCAGTTCGATAAGGCTGTAAGCAACGATGACATACGTAACGACCTTAAAACAGCGCTTGATGGAGATAATGTAACCATTAAAACCGTTGGCGATAACCGTCACTTAAACATTACCACAGCCTACCTGAAAGCAGATGAAAAAGCGGATAGTGCAGTAAAAGCAAGGTTGTTCCAGGGCCTTAAAAAAGTTTTGCCTGCAGATATTACCTATGCACAATTTGCAAAAAATAATATACAGGCATACTCAACCGTGCAGCCAAGTATATCAGATGATCTGAAACGTGGTGCTGTAAAAGCAACCATTTTCGCCATCCTCGCTATCTTCCTGTATATCTTCCTCCGTTTCCGCGACTGGAGATATTCGGTAGGTACCATTGTTACCCTGTTGCATGATGTGTTTGTAACACTGGCAGTTTTCTCATTCTTCAAAAATATTGTACCATTTCCGCTGGAGATAGATCAGCACTTTATTGCTGCCGTGTTAACGGTTATCGGTTTCTCGATGAACGATACAGTAATTGTATTTGACCGTATTCGTGAATACAGCCGCGATATGAAAGGTGCAACTAAAACAACTATTATCAACCGTGCCATTAACGATACTTTAAGCCGTACCATCATGACGTCGCTTACTGTGTTCTTAACCATACTCATCCTCTTCATCTTTGGCGGCGAGGTTACACGTGGTTTTGCATTTGCCATGCTGGTAGGTGTTTTAACCGGTACCTATTCTTCAATATTTGTAGGAGCACCAATATTGGTTGAGTTTGCAAAAAACAAACCATTGGGTGCAGCAGCTCCTGTTGTTGTTGAGAAAAAGAAAGCAGTTTAAGATTTTTTGAGTTATAAAGAAAGAGCCTCGTAAAAACGAGGCTCTTTCTTTATAAATAAATATTTTAAAAAACCTACACCGCAAAACTCGTACCGCAGCCACAGGTCTTACTTGCATTCGGGTTATTAAAAGTAAATCCACGGCTGTTCTGTCCATCAATTCGCCAGGGCTTGCAAACGAAAATGGCTAAGCAAATCTTATGAAATTTCAATTATTTTTTCAAAACTACCAGCTGATATTCCGTCAAATATTTTTGGGATAAGTAATCGTAATGTCTGTAGCCGGTTATCTTTCGCAATAAGAATAAAGATTGTTACAGAAAGGCCTTCAAGATTTTGTTGATAACGAAGGTTTCGGTCAACAGTAACAAATATATCAAAATTATCTTCAGTCATGAGTTTGAGTAACTCACCATTCTTTTTACTTAGCCAACCTTTATCACGAACAGTCCAAACTTCATGTTCAGGTTCAAATTCAAAACGAAGTTTGCGTGGCAGACTTTCATCAAGCAAAATTTTCATGAAGTAGTTTTTCAGATGTCAACGACTTTTTTGCCATTTCAAGCACAGCCAAAGCTGCCTCTTTGGTTACAGAAGGAAAGTCATCCAAAAATTCTGAAAGATCTTCTCCCCCTTCAATATAATCAAAAAGATTCTGAATAGGAACCCTTGTTCCGGCAAAAACAGGTACTCCACTCATTACCTCAGGGTCTATGCTTACTTGTCCGTATAACATGATAACTAAATTTTGTCTTTGTAAAGTTACACTAATTTGAAATCTGCTTTTGCAATCAGTCCATTCACCATCAACATATATTTACACTGCAAAACTCGTCCCGCAACCACAGGTCTTACTTGCATTCGGGTTATTAAAAGTAAATCCACGGCTGTTCAGTCCGCCCTGCCAGTCAACCTCCATCCCCATCAAATAAATCCCATGCGATTTTTCCATGATGATGTCTATACCATCAATTTCAAAACTTTCATCCTTTTCTGTCTTGGTATCAAAACCCAAAACATAGGTCATACCGCTGCATCCCCCACCCTTTACACCAATGCGTAAAAACTGGCTGGTATCAAATCCGGATTCCTGCATCAGGCGTTTAATTTCATCTTTGGCCGATGGGGTAAATGTAACCGGTATTGCTGTTGTAGCTTCCATATCTGAATCTTTGTACAAAATTAATCAAATAAAATAATCAGCTTTTACGAAATACGATTTTCATTAACTGCTTTTATATTCAAAAAGAAGCTTTTATCCGCAGGCTCTAAAGCCCTCTCCCCGGGAGAGGGTTTGGGTGAGGCCATAAACCCTTAATTTTGCAATAAATTACCCATCTATGAATTTATCTTCAGCAATGGTACAGAATATTATTTTCGGCGCCATTTTCATGTTTTTTATTGCCATAGCCTGGCTGCTGGCCGAGTTTAAAGGTATGAAAGACAATATTGAAGAACGCCTTGGCATCAATAACGAGACTATTAAATTAAAACTGCAGGCGCTGGAGCGTTTTACATTATACGCCGAAAGGTCTTCATTAAAAAACCTTGTTTCCCGTACTTCTACCGCTGGCATGACGGTGGTGGATCTGCAACTTGCTTTACTCGAAGCATTACGGTCGGAATATGAATATAACGTAACACAGCAAATTTATGTTGATCCAAAAATGTGGAAGGCTATTGGAAATTTAAAAGATCAGAACACATTTATCATTAACCAACTGGCTGCAACACTGCCTTCCGATGCAAACGGTTTTGAACTAAGCAAACGCATTTTAGAATATGTAGCAAGCACCGATTCGGAATTAAGTGCAACAGTGTTAAAAGCGTTGCAGTTTGAAGCAAAACGATTATTGTAAATTAATAGTTATTGAACTTGTTAAAAGCAACATACAACAGGTTGTCAGGGTGAGGCACTCATAAAAAAAGTTTAAGCTCTTTGCAAATGACAATAAGAAAATTTTTTCTCAGCTTCGCTGTGAAAAAAGGCTTGCCACAAAGGCTCGAAGGCACGAAGTAGAAAAATGCTTCGCATTTTCCT
>JANOVD010000488.1:0-2376 GCA_031417255.1 Chitinophagaceae bacterium | reverse complement strand
TAATTCTGCTATCTGTTCTCCTTTTTTTACATATTGATAATTATATTTTACATAAAGTTTTTCAATTCTCGCTGAAGTTCTTACGGCCACAATGTTATTCCTACGCGCATCAAAAGCAATGTATCCACTGGCCTTTACTGTTTGCTTAGTGGGGTTCCGTGATAGCTTTATTGTTTTTTGTGAGGATAAGACAACTTGGTTAGACGGTCGGGAAATCTGTAGAATAGCCTGATTGACCTTAGTACTATCATGACCGGTATGATTTGTATGGTCCTCCGCTGACTGCTTTCCGCATGCTGTCGCTAAAATTAAGAACCATGCAATATGTAAACTGTTTATGCTCATTACTTTCTCTCTGTTTCGTATTCATACTCTGCCTGTAACCGAAGCAAAAGGTTAAGCTTTTCAAGTTGCTCTAACTGTTTCATAAACAGCATCTCCCAGGCATCAAGCAGCACGAAAAAGTTTCCCGTATTTTGTTTGAAGGCTAATAGATTGGCGTCCATGCTCTTCTTGTATAATGGAATAATTTCATCTTCGTAATTGTCAAATTGTTGCCTTTCGTATTTTAACATGGCAAGTTTTTCATTGATCATTCGTACAGCCATCAGCTTCATATTCTCTTTCTCAAAATTCATAGACTGAATTTCGTAGCTCATGGATTGCACTTCGGTCTTATACATCTTTGATGACCAAGGAACGATGGGGATTGTCACCATGCCCATGATGGAGAATTGATTGGGCATTCCTAACATATTCATGTGACTGATCCGCAAGCCGAAGTCCGGTTTGCTACCGGTCGCCATCCAGCTCCGGTTTAATTCCATCGAGCGTATGCTGCTGGCTATGCTGGTTATATCACTGCGCTGAAGAGTGGAAGTATCTTGCACAAGTAATATTGAATCATAGTTTTTCAATACTACCACGGTGTATAGAAGGATTGGAGTATCTGTTGGTTGGTTCATTAATGTGTTAAGACCGATGTCACTTTCCGTAACCTCGGCCTTTGCCATTGCCTCCATATTATTTAGTTCTTTCAACTTCGCTTTGGCTTTAAAAATGGTACTTAGCTCGGCCTGATTGTACGCGTAACGTGATTCTAAAATGGTGATAAATAAATGCAATAGCTCACCACTTTCGCCAATGAGTTCAATCTTTTGATCAGCAACAAGCCGTTGATAATAGAGCATCTGGACCTGGGTGCGCAGAATGTTCTTCGTCCATTCCGCATTATTTTTCTGTACCTCTTTCAGTGAAAAATAATAGTCACGCTTACCGCGTAGCTTCGCTGAGTTGGGGATCATTTGCTCAGCCGAAAACATGAGTGCGGCCCAATTCATCGGATCTTCCTTTTGCTTGATCATTTCCAATTGGTATGGAAATGAGTTTAGTCCGAAGGAAAATGTTGGTGGCATCCAGCTTTTGCTCCCTTCAACCTTCGATTGAAGAGCCCTGATGCGCGAATCGTATTGCAACACCAAAGGATACTCAGTCTCCACCTTTTTAATAATATCCTCAAGGCTCAACCGCACTGTATCCTGACCACGAACGGTTATTGTACCTATCAAGGTTAGGAGGCCGAGAATAATATTTTTTTTAAGTAGGCTCATGATCAATCTTTAATCTCCATGTATTGGAGTTTACCATTCTTTTTTAGTTCACGTTCCTTAACTACTTCATAAACTACTGGCAATACAATGAGCACAAATAGTGTAGAGGTAATAAGGCCAAACACAAAAGGAATGGTTATGGGCTTCATCACATCACTGCCTGCGCCCGTAGCCAGTAATATGGGAAGCAGTCCAACCATGTCAGCCATGACGGTCATGAGTTTTGGTCTCACCCGCAATACTGCTCCTTCAAATACTGCGTCTTTTATATCCTCATTCTGAATCTTTTCAGGAGAATTACCTTTGGTTGTTGTAAGCTTTTGGATGGATTCGTTCAGGTAAACAATCATCAATATGCCAGTCTCTACGGCCACTCCGAACAATGCTATGAAACCAACAGCCACTGCCACAGAAAAATTAACATCAAAGAAATACATGGAATAAACCCCACCGACAAGCGCCACGGGCAAACTCGAAAGCACGATCAGCATTTCTTTTACTGACTTAAAAGTGAAATACAATACGAAGGAAATGATCAGTAATGTTATAGGAATGATGATCTTCAATCGGTTTTGGGCGCGTACCTGATTTTCATACTGCCCGCTCCATTCAATGAAGTATCCCTTTGGTAATTTTTTGAATTCATTCTCAATTTTATTTTTGGCGTCTTTTACTACACTGCCCATGTCTTTACCACGTATATTGAAAAGCACAGTCCCCCTTAGCATAGCATTTTCAGAACTGATCATTGGTGGACCTTCAGAAA
>JANOVD010000487.1:0-2086 GCA_031417255.1 Chitinophagaceae bacterium | reverse complement strand
GCCGCCCGCCCAAGGAGATCGCCACGCGGTCCGAGGCGTTCGCAGCCCACCCGCTGGTGTTCGTCGCGCCGCCCGGCCACCCGCTGCTCAGGGTCGGGCATTCGCCGGTCAGCTCGCTGGCCAACCAACCGTTCATCGTGCGCGAGCAGGGTTCGGGCACGCGGGCCGCAATGCAGGCTTTTTTTGCCGAGCACCGCTTCGAGCCGCGAATCACGATGGAGATGTCGAGCAACGAGACCATCAAGCAGGCGGTGATGGCCGGCATGGGCCTGTCGTTCCTGTCGCTGCACACGATCGGCCTGGAAGTGCGCAGCGGGCTGCTGCATCTGCTTGACGTCGCAGGCACACCGTTGATGCGGATGTGGAACGTGGTGCACATGCAGTCCAGGGTGCTGTCACCCGCAGCCGAGGCCTTCCGCTACTTCATCATCGAGCGCGGCGAATCGCATCTGCTCGCGCATGACGCACCGTTGCTGCGCAGCGCCGATCCGTCGTGAGCGTCAGCCACGCATCTGGCGCGGCGAGCGACCCGGGCGTTGACGCGCAGGCTCAGTCCCCGAACGGCGGGTCAGACCTTTCCCAGCCCCAGCACATCGTCCTCGGACATCTCGCCGGGGATGGCCTGCACCAGGCGACCCTGGCGGTCGCTGACGATGGTCATTGGAATGACGCGCCGTGCCGTGAGTCGCGCCCGTAGGCCGACGCTGTCCAGGGCCACCGGGAAGGCGTAGCCGCTGGCCGTCATGTAGCGACGCACGGCCTGCGCGTCGGTGTCCAGGGCCACCCCAAGGACCCGTAGCGACTGACCACGGGTGGCGCGATAGAGCTTGTCGATATGCGCGTTGTGACGCTTGCAATACTGACACCACGTCGCCCAGAACACGAGGACGCTGGCCTGCGCCCGCCAAGTTGCCGGGTCGACTTGGCTGCCGTCGAGCAGCGTCAGGCCAGGCCAGTCGACGACGCTGCCCACGGCTGCGGGTGCGCCCAGGGCGGAACTCCCGGATGCGATGCCGAGACCGGCGGCCAGGCAGTCGCGGCGCCTCATCGCGGCACCTGCTGCTCCATCAGCAGGAAGGTGTTGTAGGCGTTCATGCGGTTGACAGCGCGAAACAGCGGCAGGTGTTCGAACCGCGACCAATTGGCCTTCTCGTAGGCCGCGTCAAAGGGTTCGAGCTTGTCGGCGGCTTCGGCCATCGTCTTGCGCAGGTGCAGCAGGTAGTCGCGCGTCAAGGTCAGATCGGCCGTCGGGTCGGTCGAAACCGGCCCATGGCCAGGTACCAGCAGGCGCGGCTTGAAGTCGATCAACTGGGTCAGTGACGCGATCCACTGCCGGCTGTCGGCTTGGCCTACGAACGGGATGCGGCCGCGCAGGACGACGTCCCCTGAAAACAGCACCTCGCGCTTGGGCAGGTAGACGACCAGATCCTCTGGCGTGTGCGCAGGGCCGACATGGCTGATGCGGAAGTCGAACGAGCCCACGCGCAAGGTCGTGTCTTCCTGCTCGAGCCAGCGGTCGGCTGGCAGCACGCGGGTGGTTTCGTCGATCCATGGGAACAGGTCTTGCCTGCTGGCTTCGAGACGCAGTCTTGCAGTGTCCGAGTTCAGGTACTCGCGCCCGGATGGATGTGCCAGGATGGTCGCTCCGGCAGCCTTGAGCGCCTGCAGGCCGTAGATGTGGTCGGCGTGATAGTGGGTCACGATGACATAACGGATCGGCTGCGTCGTGACGCGGCGAATCTCGGCGATCATTTCCTCGGCCAGGGCGGGTGAGCCCAACGAATCGATCACGACAACGCCTGCGTCGGTGACGACGAAGGCGGCGTTGGAGATGAAGTTGCGGTTCGCGGCCGAGCCGATTGCGGTTTCACCCTCGACGAACCAGACCTCGGGCGCGACCTGAACCGCGCGCACCGTCGGCCCTGCCGCCGTGACCCAAGTGCTCGTGCCGGCCAGTGCAAGCCCGAGTATCGCGATGCGACGGGTCAGCGAATCGACGATCTGGCAGAGCCGCATCGGCAGTGGTTCTCCGGGTATTCTCCACATCAGAATACACTAATATTGAAGACAGTCAGGACGTTGGCTG
>JANOVD010000486.1:0-4096 GCA_031417255.1 Chitinophagaceae bacterium | reverse complement strand
TGAAACATTAGGCGATTATTAAAAACAGCTTTTTAATTTTTATGCACCCCACTCTTTTTTTTTCACAATACACTGAAAATTCTCAGGGTGCAAACTCCCCCTTTAGGGGGCTGGGGGGTTGGGTATGAAAATTATTCCACTCAGCGAAGGCGCATTTACCATTGATGCTACAAAAAAATTTGTACCGTTTGATACGGATAAAGATGATCTGCAAAAACGTTCCATTGGCAGTTTGCTTGTAGAGATTCAACCCTTCGCCATTGTAACTTCAAAAGATATTATTGTTTTAGATACCGGCCTTGGTTTTAATATGCCTGATGGTACACTGCAGATTCACCAAAATTTATTAAACAACGGCATTGGCCCTTTAGAAGTAACCAAAGTTTTACTCAGCCATTTACATAAAGACCATAGCGGTGGTGTTAGCAAAGAAGATAAAATACTGAACCAAAAATTCATGAGTTTTCCGAATGCCACTTATTATGTAAACAAGGATGAATTTGATTTTGCCATGGCAAAAGGCAAACCTTCATACACACCAACCGAATTTGAAATATTGGGCCAGACCGACCAGGTTATTTTTACACAAGGCGATGGAATGATTGATGGTTATATTAAGTATGAAGTAACGGGCGCCCACTGCCCTTTTCACCAGGTATTCTGGATTGAAGAAGACGGACAGAAGATTTTCTTTGGTGCCGATGTGGCACCGCAATTACAACAAATGAAAAATAAGTTTATTGCCAAATACGATTTTGATGGCCGCAAATGTATGGAGCTAAGGCGGCAATGGTGGCAGCAGGGAGAAGAAGAGAAATGGACTTTTTTATTTTACCATGATATTAAGACGCCGGTGTTTGGGTTTTAAAACATCTCAGAAAGCTCTCTTTTGTTATATTTTCATCATCCTAAATACTCCAAACACTTGTAAATGGCAAAATGATTCTTTTAACAAAACTCACTACAAAAAAAACTAAAAATCCCAACACTTTCATCCTGAATACTCGTTTAATAATATATACGAACTAAAAATTCATATTGACTACTGACTTGTTACATATCATTAATGGTTGCAAAAATCAGGATAGACTTATGCAAAAAAACTTGTATCAACATTGCTATAAAGAAATGATGAAGCTGTGCTACCGATATACCAACGATGTGGATGTGTCTGCCAGTATTTATAATGACGCTATGATAAAAGTATTTAACAATATTGGTACTTATAAAGAAGCCGGCAAATTAATGGCTTGGGTGAAACGAATAGTGGTAAATACCTGTATAGACTATGTAAGAAAAAAAGTGCCGCTGGAAATAAAAGAACTCAATGAAAATAATAAGAGCAATGCAATAGTAGAAAACGATGTATTCATAAAAATGTCTAATGCTGAAGTAAAACGGCTCATCAGCCAGTTGCCTGAAAATGCTGCATTGGTTTTTAACCTATATGTATATGAAGAATACAACCACAACCAAATAGCAGAACTATTGAAAATACCGAGTGGTACCAGCCGCTACTACTTAAGCGAAGCCAGAAGATTGTTGAAAGAAGTGGTTGCAAACAATATTCATTCACTTAATAAAATATAACACAATGAGTAATTATGATGATTTATTAAGGGAAAAAGAAAAATATGATCTGTTTGATGACAGCTACATGGAAAAGCATTGGGAAGCTATGGAGAAAAAAATTGATACTCATACACAAAAACCACCAATGAAATACAGAAAATTGTTTCTCGCTGCAATAGCAGTTGCTGCTGTATCGTTAGTTGTTTTATTTACTTACACATTGTTTAAAGAAAAGCTTCAGCAAACAAATGAAACAGTTGCAACAACAGGCATCAGGTCTGCGATAATACCACCTTTGAATGGTGCAAATGTTCCGTATGAAACTTTTAGTTTTAATGCAACAACAGGCGACACCCTATTTACCCTGAATGGTTCAATCATTATCTTTCCAAAGAATGCAGTTTTGAATAGTAAGGGGGAAATCGTTAATGGGAATATTGAAGTACGGACCAGAGAATTTAATGACGTATTCGATTACAGCATAGCCGGAATACCTATGGACTATGATAGTGCAGGAGCGAATTATAAATTTATAAGCAGTGCAATGATAGATATCAGTGCATATCAAAACGGTGAGCAATTGCAGGTAAACCCTGACACAAAACCACAGCTTAATCTGGTAAGCACAAATAAAGAACGAAAAACAAATCTGTATAAACTTGATACGGTTACCGGGAAATGGATGAATAAAGGTAGAGATGAGGTAAACCTGGTACAGGTAAAAAACACAAACGGTCTTACACAAGAGCCTATATATGCTGATGTGAATATGGACAATTTTGAAATGGAACCTCCCTCAATGCCTGCTCCACCACAAAAAGCATCTAACCTTAATCCTGTAATAAATGTAATTATTGATCCTGCAAGTTTTAAAGAACTGCTGGTTTATGACGGATTGAAATTTGAAGTTACCGATGCTAAAGAAAATACAGTTGGAGAAGATTCAAAAACAGATTGGGATAATATTGAATTAACAAGAGGGGAAGCAAACGGCACTTATAAAGTTATATTTTCTGCAAGAAATAAAAAAGTAACATATAATGTTAAGCCTGTGTTAGAGGGAAAAGATTTTGAGGCAGCAGAAAAACTCTACCAGCAAAAAATAAAAGAATATACAAGGATACAAAATGAAAGAAAGAAAAGTGAGGACGAAAACCAGAAACTGTTAGCACAACAAAATAACAATAAAAAAAGATCAATAGATTCAGTTGCAAAGGAACTGGAGGAAAATAATAAGAGAGTTACAGAGTTGAATAAGCTAATCGAATTACGCAACAAGTTTACAGAAGCTGAAAACACGAAGATTTTGGCAATAAATAAACAAAATAAAAGGCTAAGAGATTCTTTAATAACAGTAAATAAGGAATTAGTAAAAAGACAAATGGCCGACTTTGAAAAACAAATAGCAATTTGGAACCAGGCTAATAGAATTGCCGCTTTAGAGCAAAATTTGATTCGTTCTTTTGAAATTAATGGTTTTGGTTATTGGAATTGCGATCGGGCTACATTGCCTGCAACGGAACAATATGTAGGTAATTTTAAAACTATTAAAAATGAGATTGTAATGTATAACACTCTATGTATGGCTACAGAAGGGATAAATCGTCTAGAAAATTATTACAACACTAATCGAATAGGACTTATAAATAAGGGCAATTATTTTGGATGGGCTTTTAATGCAAATCAGTTTTACTATTTTACAAAAACAGATTTTAAAAACGCAACGAGAACAAACAACCCAAATACAATTACAATTTCAATGAACTTGTATGAAGGCGATGTAAAAAATTATAATGAATTGAAAGGGTATATTTTCAACTTGAATAACAGCAACGATATTTCAAAAAAATAGGAGCATTTACAAAGCTTGTTGTTATCTTATTCTGTGCAAATAATCATTATTCATAAACTGCTTATGAATATCTTTCAGGTCTCTTAAAATGCTGGCATCAACTAAAGTTCCGGATGTTTCCAGTAAAAATCCACCGATCAGTTCGTTATCTACGTGTGTTTCAATTTCAAATGTTTGTCCGGCGGTTGCAGTGGCTTTTACATTGGCCATGATGGCGTTCAGCATATCATCGGTAATAGGATCGGCCGTGGTAATTTTTACTTTATGAATATTGCGCAGTGCGTTAAACTGGTCAATATAAGTAGTTGCAATTTCGGGCAGGTATGTTTCCCTGGCTTTGCGTACCAGTAACTGAATAAAAGCACTGGTAAGTGTGCTTACCCTTTCTTTGGTAATTGATTCAATGATCTTTCCTTTGGCTGTTGGTTTAATAACCGGGCTACGCAGCATGTTCACAAAATCGGGATTGCTTTTGCAGATCTTGTGCAACCATTTCATATCGGCATATACGGCATCTACCTGGTTTTGTTCTGTTGCCAAATCAAGTAAACTTTTTGCGTAACGGCCTGCTAAACGGGGATTGTTCATTTCTTAGCTTTTAGCTTTTAGCCCTTAGCTTTTAGCTGAACCGCTTTGCTAACGGCTTACAGCTAACTACTAACAGCTTAATTT
>JANOVD010000485.1:0-5463 GCA_031417255.1 Chitinophagaceae bacterium | reverse complement strand
AGGCACGAAGTAGAAAAATGCTTCGCATTTTCCTTTGTGTCTTCGAGTCTTAGTGGCTAAATTCAATTTTTGTAAAAAATTGTTTATCAACCTTTTAAATTACTTGTCATTAGTAGCCTGTCGAAGGCGGTGCAACTCTATTGGCACTTTACCAAAGCTAAATCCGCCTTCTACAAGCTCAGGCTGACAGTCCGCAGGATTCTGCGAATAAAATTATTTAAACATAAAGCAAAATGTTTTATTATCGTGTCAGTGATTAAATTTTATGAAAAAAAAGCTTACCATATTTTTTGTTTTAGTCTTTATTAATGCTGGTTGCCTGTATGCACAACCTGATTCTGCATTGATAAACGAATTGATAAAAGACATTGAAGCAGCCCAGGTTAAACAGGATGGTGAATTTTATACAGGTATGTTCCCTTCATTCAGGAAATGTGCCGGGTTTCCGCATAATTATCAGCCCGATAATAATATTTTTTTTACAGCCATCACTGCCTTCACGCTGAACAATATTAAATACCGGTTAAGTGATGATAATAAACTAAAAGCTCAGCAGATCATCAAAAATGCAGCAACTGCTTATCCTTATTACAGAAACAAAAATGGTCATCCCTTCTACAGTTTTTGGCCAATACATGCCCGTATCTTACCACATTCATTCTTTATTAAATATTTTGATAGAATTTTTGCACACGGTGAAGATGCCGACGACAGTGCAATCATCTTAATGGCTTCAAATAATAATGAAAGGGATAACACAGCTTTAAAACAAAGATTGATACTGGTAAGTAATCTCAGCAGCAGAAGAATAAATTCAACTAAAATAAAATACAGAAATATACCTGCTTACAGTACATACCTGGGCCAAAAAATGCACCCCGATTTTGATTTTGCCGTGCAATGCAACATACTCTATTTTATTTTTGCCAAAAAACTTCCGCTTGTAAAACAGGATAGTGCAACCATTCAACTGCTGGCCGAAATGATTAAGAACCGTGAATACATGAAAGCTCCGGTTTATATTTCACCGTATTATGTAAAACCTGCTATACTGCTTTATCATGTAAGCAGGTTAATGAACGCATTTAAAATAGCAGAACTTGAGCCATATAAAAAGCAATTAATTGCCGATGCAAATCATTTGCTTGGCAAAAGAGACAATATTATGGAGCAGATCATTTTAAGAACTGCGTTATTGTGTTTAGGTGCCGCAGCCCCGCCACTGGCAATGAATACAATGGCAGATTTTGAAAAAACAGATCAAACCAAATTTGTCTTTTTTCAGGCAAGGGCTGCATTTGCACAGCCTACGCCGGTTAAGCAGGTTTTTCTTCACTTTACTTATCTTAATTATTTTTTTTATTGCTCAGCTTATAACAAAGCTTTATGGCTTGAATACCTGGTACTGAAAAACAATGATGGGTATTACCCCAGGGCAGACGCATTAAAAAAGAAATACAAGCACACGGATGACACGGATTAGAGAGATTTGCTGGATTTTTTTTCTAAACTGTGAAGCATGTTTCAAATAACCTGTTATCAAATTGAATGAACACGGATTATTCTGCTTCGTAGAATGCAGAATTGCCGAAATTATCCAAATTATTCTGCGAAGCAGAATAAAAATCTGTGTTCATCCGTTCAGTCCGTTACATCTTATACAATGTATTGAGCCATCTGCGGCTCTTGTACAGGTTTATCCGCTTGTTCCCTGCCCGTCCCGGTCAGGCGGGCATTTGCACCATTTTTCAAGCCGTCGGTTCACAAAGCGCCATAGGTCGTTCAGGTCTCTTTTAATAAAATGACAGTAGTAGTTTTGCCAGCCTCTTGCCAATGGATTTAAAAGATTTGCAACCACTTCGGCACGTATCGTTTATAACCTGTTGTTTTTTTCTGATCTTTCAACTTAATTAAATAGGTTTGTATTTGTAGAATATAACATGCTCACCTTCACCACCACCATACAAAAATTCAGCAGGCAGGGCGAAAAAACCGGCTGGACCTATATTGTTGTACCGGATAAGGTTGCAAAAAAATTAAACCCCGGTGTTAAAAAATCGTACCGGGTAAAAGGTAAACTTGATGATCATACTATTGAGAAAACAGCGCTGGTACCCATGGGAAAGGGCGATTTTATTTTACCCGTAAATGCAGCTATAAGAAAAGCCACAGGCAAACGCTTTGGCGCATCATTAAAAGTACAACTGGAAGTAGATGCTTCTCCCATACTACCACCTGCAGAACTTTTAGAATGCCTGCAGGATGAACCGGAAGCATTAAAACATTTTAACAGCCTGCCGCAGGGCCACCGTAATTATTTTACCAAATGGATTGAAAGTGCAAAAACAGAACCTACCAAAACAAAACGGATTGCACTGGTTATTAAAACCATGGTACGTAAAATGGATTTTGGTGCTATGTTAAGAGAAGAAAGAGATGAAAGGAAAATGTTGGGGAGATAAATCTGCGTTAATCTGTTTCATCTGCGCCATCAACGTTCTATCTCAGCAAAATACTCGACCCCTTCAACTGCACTTTTTTTCCGGTATCAATATGGGTATACATCAGTATCCACACATAAGTTCCGGGGTCGGCGCCCTGGCCTTTAAATCTTCCATCCCATTTTTTTGTCCAGTCACGGGTTTCAAATATCATTTGCCCAACACGATTGTACACACGGAATATAAGATCGCTTGCCTTCCATGCATTTAAAGGATACAGATAATCATTCAGCCCGTCTCTATTGGGTGTAAAGGCATTGGGTACAGCAATGTAACAACTATGCGGTACAATAGTTTTTTGAATGGCGGTATCAAAACAACCATAATTATTCTGCACAATCAGTCTTGGAAAAACATCCCTGGTAACAGATGGCACACTATACGATTGCGGAGATGGCGTTTGCGAAGTGCTGGTAAATCCATTTCCAAAATCCCAACGCCAGGCTACAATATTGCCAATACTGTTATCCTTAAAATAAGCAAGTTCATTTGGGCAAACAATGGCCGTAGCTTCAAAAGCAGCTTTCAGTTCATTATCTAAAAAGATGGGAATAATATCACTCGTATCCCTGCACACGCCATTCGATACAATTAACCGTGTTTGCTTTTGCCCGAAGGAACCATAAAAAATAACCGGGTTCTGCAGGCTACTGCTTCGCAGGTTATCAAAATTCCATTTCCATAAATTTACTTCATTGCGGCCATCATGAAAATAATTGATGGTATCACGTTCGCAACCGTATTTTACAGCATAAGTAAAATCAGCATTTACGGTATCCTTGGTATTAAAGATCAATGCAGCGCCTGCAAAAGTTTCCTGGCTGCATTCATCAATTATGGTATTGCCATCGCTGCCGGTAACCAACGTTATCCGGTAGGTTCCTTTGGTTTGTATGGGTGCCGATAGTTTTACCCGTATAACAGGTGTTAAACTATCTGTTGAACAATTACCCGACGCACCAACAACTGTAACAGGCGTGGTACCCGAAATCAGGGTAACAATAAAATCGCTGCCATCGGCAGCAATACTGCTGCATTTAATATTTTTGCGAAAAACCAGTTGCAGTTCATCAGGCCTGCAACCCAATTTCGAAATACTGTCCATGGGTGTTGGTATCAGCGGATAAACAATCATAGGAATACTTTCACCAACCGGAATATCCCTGTCGCAGTTATCACGGATGGTATTGCCATCTGTTCCGTTTTGGATGTTGATGGTATAATTGCCCGGAGGTAAGGGCGCATCGAATGTAATTATCAAAGAATCCATATCAAACCCATTGCTACAACCAAAACCGGTAGCCGCAATTACATTAGCCGCTGCGGGTGTTATGGTAAACTCCGATCCCGAAGCAGTAAGGCTGTTGCATTTCATTCTTTTATTCAGTTTCACACTGGCTTTTATACCATCACATATAGCCCGTGCACTTTCCAGGTGCGGCTCTTTGGGATCGGTGATATTTGCTGTACCACCGGTAAATGAAAGATCATAGCCGGTTGTACTTCTCGTCCAGTTTGTAACCATTAGCAAATAATTATGTCCCACAATAATCGTGGGCATCGCATTAAATGGAGTATTACCATTTGCTGACCCTTCACAATGAACATTTCCTGTAGCGCCCGGCCTGCAACCCGTAGGTGATTCAGGAAATGGAGTAGATGCACCACCTGATCCATAAAGATTTATAGAAATGAGTAATGCAGGGTTGGAAAAAACAGCATTTGGATTTTGCCCCGTGATATCAAACAGCGCCCAATCATAATCATCTGTACTTGAAATACCACTCATCAGGAATCCCAATGAACCTGATTGGTAGCAGGTAAATTTATACCAAAATGAACTGGATGATGTTGCTCCAACGGTACACCTGGATTGTGCCACATCAGGACCAGTACAATTATCTACCTGGCTTTGATGAAAAACGGATGTACCGCAAACCGGGAAGGCATTATCGGGTGTCATGCCCGGGAGCGAACAGGTTTGGGCATTACAGTGTATAATTATTGAGAAACAAAAAACAATCAGCGTAAGTATTTTTTTAATCATAAGTATTGCAAAATTATTACAAAGACTCCTTTAATGGCATTAATGCTGCAAAGGTAAGTAAGGTTTTAACAGGTTATTGATGCAGCATGAATATGAAATTACACAAGACAGCATGAAAATTAATTATCACAATTCCATGAAGGCTATACCTGATCATGAATAAGCATCTTTTCTGTGTACTATTTTAAGAATTTCAATTACCAATATCTCATTAAAAATGGTATATATTATCCGGTAATTGCCCCTTTTGATTTCAGGATTTTATTAACTGCTTTTTCAAAATCAGCGCAGTTTCTTCCAGCCTGTTTTGAGCTTCAAGGCCAATTAAAAAATCTTCCACTTCCTCCTTGTAATTTTTCATGCCGATTACCACAGCCGTTTTGTTGCCCCTTGTGTCTGTTATGTAGTTAATGCCTTTCATGCTCACAAATTTAGATAATAGATTTTAATTAACCTTCCCCTTTATCTCCTGCAATTTTAATAAAGCTTCCACAGGTGTTAAACGGTTTATATCCACAGTTTCCAGTAAATTCCTGATTTCATCAAAGGTTGCAGAGTGTGCATCAAAAATACTGAGCTGCATTTTAGGTGTATTCAAATTCTTTATAGTTTCATCCACATTTACCAACTTACCGTCTTCCCTGCTAAGTTCCAGTTGTTTTAAAATTTCATTGGCACGTTCAATGAGCTGTGGCGGCATACCGGCCATACGTGCCACATGAATACCAAAGCTGTGGATACTGCCGCCGGGCGCCAGTTTGCGCAGAAATATAATTTTATTGCCAACTTCTTTATTGGTTACATGAAAATTTTTAATACCTGCTAATTTATTCTCCAGTTCATTCAATTCATGATAATGCGTTGCAAATAATGTTTTGGGTTGATGAACAGAGTTGTGCAAAAATTCTGCAATAC
>JANOVD010000484.1:0-3966 GCA_031417255.1 Chitinophagaceae bacterium | reverse complement strand
GAAATGTTTTGTGATTGTCCGTTCCGTTTATCGTACCTCGAAATTTTTCCACCATAAACAATGTTTGGGTTCAGCGGATCAGCAACCACATAACCATATTCTTCTGCAGCAACGGGGTGCCATTCACGGTAAGTGATTTGTCCATCATTGCCTCTTGATGCAATGCCTACACTGCCGCTTTCCTGCTGACCGCTGTAAACATTGTACGGAAAATCGTTATCGGCACTTACATGATAAAACTGAGCAGTAGGTTGATTATACCAGGATGAAAAAGTTTCTCCACCATTCACCGTAATGACAGCACCCTGGTCACTTGCAATTAACATGATATTACTATTATCAGGATTTATCCAGATGCGGTGGTAATCATCACCACCAGGTGCTCCACGAAAAGCCGCCCAGGTTTTTCCGCCATCCACACTTTTCCAGGTAACCACATTAGCACTGTACACAATATCTGCATTTTTTGGATCAGCTTTTATTTCTGCAAAATCACTGCCTCTTCCCCAATATCTTTCATCGGCATTTATGTTTGTCCATGTTTCACCGGCGTCATCGCTGCGGTAAATGCCGCCCTGTTTTCCTGCATCAACAGTTGCATATAACCGGTTACTGTTTGATGGAGCAATGCAAAAACCAATACGACCCAAACCCTGTTCAGGCGTAGGTAAACCGGTTGTTAGTTTTTTCCAGGTGGTTCCACCATCAATACTTTTAAATAAGCCGCTTGCTGCACCGTTCCAGGCACCATTTTCCCATGGCCCTAACCGGCCTGCCCACATATCGGCATAAATTATATTGCTGTTGTTTGGGTCGATGGTAACCTGTATGGCGCCGGTGTTTTCATCTTTGTATAAAACACGTTCCCATGTTTTTCCGCCATCGGTTGTACGGTACACACCACGTTCTTCATTAGCACCATAAGGATGACCAAGTGCTGCAACAAATAACCGGTTCTCATTTTTTGGGTCAATGGCGAGGCCGCCGATCTGTTGTGCATTTTTTAATCCAATATTTTTCCAGGTTGACCCACCATCAGTTGATTTATAAATGCCATCACCAACACTTAGGTCTGGCCGCTGCAAACCTTCGCCGCTGCCAACATAAATTACATTTGGGTTTGATGGAGAAACAACTATATCGCCAATACTTCCGGTGGGCTGGTCATCAAAAATCGGTTTCCATGTTCTTCCAAAGTCTGTTGTTTTCCACACGCCGCCATTATTAACGCCAATATAAAATACATTGGGTTGAGATGGAACACCAACTGCACCAACGGTTCTGCCGCCACGGTGTGGACCAATGCAGCGCCACTGCATGGCGTTAAAATATTTTGTATCGAAGGATTGGGCAGTTACAATCTGTAAAAAACTGAGACCGATCAGCAGAGTAATTAAATAACGCATGGTTGATTTTTTGATGACTGGAAAATTGATTCCTGAATTCGAATGGGTTAACAGGATAGTAAATTTAACTTTGTTATTCAACTTTTAATAATTTTTATATGAGCAACTTAGTAAAAGAATTTAACGACTACCGAACCCAAATGAACGAGGTTATTTTAAGTAAAGAAAACCTCGTTATAAAACGTTTGTGGAATTTGGATACCAACACATATGCCGCAGGCGCACTGGATGTAAAGACCAAAGAACTGCTGGGGCTTGTTGCCAGCATGGTTTTGCGTTGCGATGATTGTATTAAATACCATCTGGGCAAATCTCATGAATTGGGTATTACTACCGAACAGATGTATGAAGTGTTTGCTGTGGCAAATATTGTGGGAGGAACGATTGTGGTGCCGCATACAAGAAGGGCGGCGGAGTACTGGGAGGAACTTGGGAATAGTGGACAAGGAACAAGGAATATTGAATGATGAAGGAAGGAAAATAATATCGAACAAGGAACAAGGAATGTTGAATTATGAAGTATGAAGCAGGCTTCTGCTAAATTGGGAAGTTAAATTGGCTATTGTATTTTTCTGAATATGATTATATTTTTATTAAAAATATTTAATCATGGAAAGAAAATATGATCTTGATGAGCGGCTGATAAACTTTGCCGATATGATAATTGATATTTCAGAATCTCTTCCTAAAACCTTTGCTGGCAATCATGTCGCAGGACAATTGGTAAGGAGTGGCACTTCACCTGCTTTAAATTATGGAGAAGCACAAAGTGCAGAATCCAGGAATGATTTTATTCATAAAATGAAAGTATCAGCAAAGGAATTGAGAGAAACATATAATTGCCTGAGAATAATCAGAAAACGTAAATGGTACACAGAAGAAAAATTAGTCAAGGTGTTGGATGAAAACAACCAGCTGATATCAATATTTGTTAAAAGCATAGAAACCGCTAAGAAGAACAATACGCCTAAAAAAGACAGTCCTCCCGAATAACTTTTAAATATTGAACAGCTGAATATTGAACAAGGAACCTTTGAATATCGAACAAGGAACAAGGAATCTTGAATTTTGAAGTATAAATGCATGAGCTTGCTGCTTAATATTCAGTATGCCGGCGTATTGCTTCCTTGTTCAATATTGCTTTTGCAACTTCCTTGTTCATTATTCCTTGTTCCTTGTTCAATATTGGTTCTCCTGTTCCTTGTTCGATATTTTGTATTTGTTTAGGATTAACATTGATTATCGAGCAGTAATTTTGATTAACTTTATAGCTTAATCCAAAAAATCATGAGTGAAACGTTGACAACAGCTGCTCCGCTTACCGCAAAGGATTTTGTAACCGACCAGGAAGTGCGCTGGTGCCCCGGTTGCGGAGATTATTCCATCCTTGCACAGGTACAAAAAATTATGCCTACCCTTGGTATTCCAAGAGAGAATATTGTAATAGTAAGTGGTATCGGCTGCAGCAGCCGTTTCCCTTATTACATGAATACATACGGCATGCACAGTATTCATGGCCGTGCAACAGCCGTGGCCAGTGGCTTAAAAGCTGCCCGGCCCGAGCTGAGTGTTTGGATTGTTACCGGCGATGGCGACGGATTAAGCATTGGTGGTAATCATACCATTCATTTACTACGCCGTAATTTTGATGTAAATATTTTATTGTTCAACAACCAGATATATGGTTTAACCAAAGGGAAATATTCTCCAACTTCTGAAGAAGGTAAAGTAACAAAATCAACTCCGTTTGGCAGTATTGATCACCCATTCAATCCGTTAGCATTGGCTATGGGTGCCGAGGCAAGTTTTATTGCCCGTACTATGGACAGGGATCCCAAACATTTACAGGCAATGTTGTTGAGGTCGCAGGCACATAAAGGAGCATCTTTTTTAGAGATCTATCAAAACTGTAACATCTTTAATGATGGTGCTTTTGAAATATTTACCGAGAAAAAAACAAAGCCGGATGAAGTGTTGTTTTTAGAACAGGGCAAACCATTGGTATTTGGTGCCACACAAAACAAAGGCATTAAGTTAGATGGATTTAAACCGGTGATTGTTGATTTGGCAGAAGGCGCAGGCACTGATGATTTGTGGATGCATGATGAAAGGGATTTTTATAAAGCACAGATATTGATTCGCATGTTTGATGATCCGAAATTAGAAGGACACCTGCCACGACCTTTCGGTGTGTTTTACGAAACCGAAAGAGCCTGCTACGAAGACAGCATGGCCATGCAGATTGAAGACATCATTGCAAAAAAAGGTAAGGGTGATTTAGATAAGTTGTTGAAGGGGAATGAGACATGGGTGATAGGCCCGTAATAACTACAGCCCCAGCCCCCTCTATCTCTCCGCCGCGGCGGAAGGAAACGTAGAAGATTGTTTCGAAGATTATGTTGTGTAATTTTTTTGTACCGGGCATTTGCCTTTCATGGCATCACTGTTGCGTCGCACTCTTGTACTGCATACCAATTTTCATCCTTTATCTAAGCGTATTAAAAACCCATAACAGCAAAATATTTTGCTGCTATTTTTTTATGAAGCGTTTTTAATTATT
>JANOVD010000483.1:0-11908 GCA_031417255.1 Chitinophagaceae bacterium | reverse complement strand
AAAGCGGTGTTACATCCCGTATGTTTGGTACTTTGCCCGCCATAATTTTTGGTGGCGCTATGTCAGTACTTGTTGTAACAGCTACCTGGCTTAAGTTTCCTAAGTTGAGGAAGGTGGAATACTAGTGAGCGGAGTCGAACTATATTACTGCAGTTTCGAGCGAAGTCGAGAAACGGGTTTAAAGAAAATAAATTTGATACCAACCGCAGATTTTCATAGCATCATTGTTGTGAACTTGTTCTGTTCTTCCTTCTTTTTAATAAAAAGAAAGAAGAATCAATCCATTCATCGGCATACCAATGGGGAGCATTAATTATGTTTTGCTGAATCCGCTTTGATAAAAACAGGGTTACGTATATTTATACTACAAATGTAAATACATGAAACATATCCACAACGCTAAACTGTTTATCAGTTTATTTACTTTTATCATTATTGCCTTATTCACTGGCTGCAAATCTGTACCCCAATTAAAAGCCGGAGAAGGTTATGTTAATGTAAAAGGAGGAAAAATATGGTACCGTATTTTAGGAGATGGTAAACAAACCCCTATCCTCATGCTGCATGGCGGGCCGGGCGGTACCAGTAAGTCTTTTTATCAATTTGCTTCCCTGGGCGAAGACAGGCCAGTAATTATATTTGATCAGCTTGGCAGCGGACGGTCTGATTATCATACAGACACTACATTACTTAAAGTTGAAAATTTTGTTGAACAGGTACAAGCACTAAAAACTTCACTTAATTTAAAAGAGTTTTACCTGCACGGCCATTCATGGGGTACTGCTTTAGCTTTAGAATATTATTTGAAATACCCAAAAGGAATTAAGGCCATCATATTTAACAGTCCATATTTTAGTACGGCGTTATGGAAAGCCGATGCCGATACACTTATCAGCACATTACCCGATTCCATTCAACTGGCAATTAAAACCGGCGAAAAAAATCATGACTTTGAATCAACCCAATATAAAAATGCCAATGAAGTATTCAGCAAAAACTTTGGTGTACGTAAAACGAGGTTAACAAGTGAATTGGATACAGCAACTTCAAAAGGCAATACATTTATTTACAATTACATGTGGGGACCAACTGAATTTACTGCAACCGGCACCCTTATTAATTACAACCGTGTGCAAAATTTAATAACCATTAAAGTGCCAACACTTTTCATAACCGGCGAATTTGATGAAGCACGGCCTGCAACAGTAAAATATTTTCAGAGTTTGGTACCCAATGCCAGATATGTTATGATTGAAGGTGCCGGCCATGGTACAATGCATGATAACAGAAGCCACAATATAACTGCAATAAAAATATTTTTAGCTGAAGTTGATCTTAAATAAATACGGAAGGCGAAAACATATAAAAATGAAAACCAGAATTTTAGTAACCCTAATTTTTCTCTGTTCTGCATTTACATTAAATGCCCAAACTAATACCCCCAAACCTTACAGCATTGGTGAAATTGCAACCATAAAATCTGCCATACTTGAAAAGAACAAAACATTAACCATTTATTTGCCCGATGGTTATAACAAAAAAGAAAAATACACGGTCATTTATTTCATTCCTGAGCACTAACTTTAAGCAATGAAAATAATTCCATGAAAACAGAAATTATATCACAACTACACAGCAGTTTTGAATTAGCCGTTAATGAAACAGATGGCGTTGAGTATTGGTTTGCAAGAGATTTGCAACAGTTGCTTGGTTATACACAATGGCGAAATTTTTTACTGGTAATTGATAAAGCAAAAATTGCCTGCACCAATGCCGGGCAAATAGAAACAGACCATTTTGCTGACGTCAGCAAAATGGTAGATGTAGGCTCTGGTGCCAAAAGAGAAGTTGAAGATATAATGCTTACCAGGTATGCCTGTTACCTGATTGCACAAAATGGAGACCCCCGTAAAGATGAGATAGCTTTTGCCATGAGCTACTTTGCAGTTCAAACAAGAAAACAGGAACTGCTGGAACAACGGCTGAAAGAATGGGAACGATTACAGGCAAGAGAAAAATTAACCATTTCAGAAAAAGAATTATCAGGGCTCATTTTTCAAAAAGGAATTGACAATGCAGGTTTTGCAAGAATAAGAAGCAAGGGCGACCAGGCTTTATTTGGTGGCAAAACAACCTTAGATATGAAAGCAAGGCTAGGAATTCCCGACAACAGGCCGCTTGCCGATTTCTTACCTACAATTACCATAAAAGCCAAAGACTTTGCCAATGAGTTAACCAATGTAAATATTCGCAAGGCCGATCTTAAAACAGAATCTGCAATTGCAAATGAACACACAAAAAACAACCAGGATGTAAGAGGTCTATTATTGAAAAGTGGCATTAAACCAGAAAATCTGCCGCCAGAAGAAGACCTGAAAAAAATAGAACGGAAAGTAAATTCAGAAGACAAAAAACTTTTGAAAACAACCCGGAAGTTGAAAAAGAAATAAGCCATATATTTCCAGGCTTAACCTTATATTTTGTATCTTACTATTACGGGTTTACTAACTAAGTTATGTTTTGATGTGAACCAACCTTTTAAACCTTTAAACTTCATAAAATGCAACGCAGATCATTCCTCCGCAATACAGGTTTAACCCTGGCAGGTTTAGCCTTATTAAATAAAGATTCACTGGCTTCATTTTTAGCCGATCCGGCCTGGAAAATAAAAATGCTTACTAATGATATCGGCATCTTTACCGAAAAAGGCGGTACCATTATGTTTTTGCTTACGAAAAAAGGTATGGTTGTGGTTGATTCGCAGTTTCCGGATACTGCTGCACACTTGATTGAAGAGTTAAAAAAGAAAAATAAAAACCCTTTCAAATACCTCATAAACACGCATCATCATGGCGATCATACAGGAGGTAATATTGCTTTTAAGGGACTTGCAGAACATGTGGTTGCACATGTAAATTCAAAAGCCAATCAACTAAGATCAGCTAGTGAACAAAAATTAACCGCAGATAAATTTCATATCCCGGATATGACTTTTGGTGCCGAAGGCTGGAGTACAAAAGTGCACAAAGAAACCATAAAAGCACATTATTTTGGGGCAGCCCATACCAATGGCGATTCGTTGATACATTTTGAGAAAGGCAATATTGTACACATGGGCGACTTGGTTTTTAACCGCCGTCATCCGTACATTGATAAGGGCGCAGGCGCCCATATTGCCAACTGGATAATTTTGTTAGACAAGGCCATTGCTACTTTTGATACAAAAACACAATTTGTTTGTGGCCATGCTGCCGAAGGTTACGATGTACAAGTAAAGCCGGATGACCTGAAAGTATTTGGCGATTACCTCGGCAATGTTTTAAAATTTACAGAAGCCGAAATAAGGGCTGGTAAAACAAAAGAAGAAATATTAAAGGCAAAAGAAATACCCGGTTCGCCTGAATGGAAAGGCAGCGGTATAGAACGGCCTTTAGGCGCTGCATATACTGAATTAGCGGTGAAGTAGGTGTCTGGCCATTGCAAATACTCTGTAGCTTTAAAAGTACATGAAGAACAAAGACTTTATGAATTTTGAATCTGTTATTAATGGCCTGACACCTATTCAGCAGTAACAGGGCTGATCATGTTTTTTATTTCTTCAATCCGGTTGGCTGGAAAACCACCCTGGTTTGCATGTTCCGTCAATATTTCTTTATTGGGGGCATTGTACACGCAATAAATTTTATCTTCAGTCACAAAACTCTCTACCCATTGAATACTGGGGCCAAGTTTACTTATCACATCACATGACTTTTGAGAAATTGCTTTTAATTCATCGGCAGAAAGTTTACCGGCGCCAGGTATTTCCCTTTCAATTACATATTTTGGCATAATATTAAATTTAGGAGTCCAAATTAAATAATCAAATGGAGAAATGAAAGTTTTTTTTATTTAATTGCAATTAGTTTTTCCAGCACATAATAAACAATAGGGCAAAAACTGCTGTTCTTAATTGTAAGTGGTTGTCTTTTCAGCAACACATCTTCATCGGTATATGGAAATCGATGACAATCAGATGGCCGCTCTTCATAAATACTGCAATAATTATCAGCGCCCAAAAAAGGGCATGGTTTTGATTTTAGTACATAGTCGCCTTCGCTATCCACAAACAAATAAGTGTTGATAAAATCACCTTCCTTCATCTTTAAATATTTGGCAATACGTTTTATGTCGGGTGTTTTAAAGCGGGGCGAATAACTTTTACAGCAATTGGCACATTGCAGGCAGTCTATCTTCTCAAAAGCTTCTTCGTGCAGGTATGGCAACAGTTTCAGTACCTTGTTCTTATCGGCACGGTGTAAATATTGTTTATATAGCTTTTGATGGTCTGCTGATTTTTTTTTCCAGTTATGTAAAAGTTCTTCTGCCATTTATATTCCTAATTGACTGGTTATAGCCCTTAATTTTCCACAGGGCAAAAGTAGCGAACTTATTAGCATAAAATCTTGTTGTGTTATCGTAAATTTGCGCCACCAAATACTTTTTGTATAAAGTTACAAAAAGGTATGACGTACAAGTGAGATTAATTTTTGGCTTTTATTAAAAGCCAAAAATTAACAAAATAACATTTACAACGATGTTGAAATTTGTACAACTGCCGGTTCAAAAAAATATAAAACCACCTACAGCGATATGAATCTTTTCGAACAACAACAGTACGAATTTGCAGGCCGCCATATCGGCCCAAATGAATCAGAAACAAATGAGATGCTCGAAACCATTGGCGTTAATAATCTCGATGAACTGATCGACAAAACCGTTCCTCTTCCAATACGTAGTAAAAAACCATTAAAGCTTCCGGTTGCGCAAACAGAATTTGAATACCTGGATGAGTTGAAAAAGATTGCAGCAAAGAATAAGGTCTTTAAAACATACATAGGGCAGGGATATTATAATACCATTACCCCAAGTGTGATCCTTCGCAACGTTTTTGAAAACCCCGGATGGTACACACAATACACACCTTACCAAGCCGAAATTTCGCAGGGACGTTTGGAAAGTTTACTCAACTACCAAACTATGGTTTGCGAATTAACGGGTTTGGAATTAGCCAATGCCAGTCTGCTTGATGAAGCAACTGCCGCTGCTGAAGCCATGGCCATGCTCTTTCATCATAAAAATAAATCGGAAGAGATCGGTTCTCCTAAATTTTTTGTTGACAATCATATTTTTGATCAAACAAAAGAAGTACTGTTAACAAGGGCAACACCCATTAGTATTGAATTGATTTATGGCGATTATAAAACGGCATCACTCGATGAAAGTTATTTTGGTGCCATTGTTCAATACCCTAACAGTATTGGCTCAGTTGAAGATCATCGTGACTTTATAAATAAGGTTCATGCGGTTAATGGTTATGTTGTGATGGCAACTGATTTGTTGGCGCTCACATTATTAACACCCCCAGGAGAGTTGGGTGCTGATGTGGCGATTGGTTCTGCACAGCGCTTTGGTGTTCCGCTGGGCTATGGCGGGCCACATGCCGCTTTCTTTGCAACAAGGGATGAATTTATGCGTGGCATTCCGGGCCGTATCATTGGCGTTAGCATTGATGCACAGAACAACCGTGCCTTACGTATGGCTTTGCAAACAAGAGAGCAACATATTAAAAGAGAAAAAGCAACATCCAATATTTGTACCGCACAGGCTTTACTGGCTAATATGGCGGCTATGTATGCTGTTTATCATGGCCCTGATGGGTTGAAAAAAATTGCTCAGCGTATTCATGTGTTAACTGCAGCCATTGCAAAAGGATTGAAAAGCATTGGTGTACATGTTTTAAATGAAGAATATTTTGATACCATAACTTTTCAAGTAGGTGATATCACTGCGTTTAAAAAAGCAGCAGAAAAAAACAAAGCAAATTTTCATTACCATACCAATGGCACGGTAAGTTTATCTATTGATGAGGTGGCAAGCAATTATATTGGCGAAACTGAAAAAAATCTGGTTGCCATTTTTAAAGCAGCTACTTCAAAAACATTTACTTTATTTTTTGATGAAGCCGATGCTTTGTTTGGTAAAAGAACTTCGGCTTATTTAACACACCCGGTTTTTAATACGCACCGCAGCGAAAGCCAGATGATGCGTTATATTAAATCGTTGGAGAATAAAGACCTGAGTTTAAATACTTCAATGATCAGTTTGGGAAGTTGTACCATGAAACTGAATGCAGCAACTGAATTAATGCCGGTTAGCTGGCCAGAGTTCAGTTCTATTCATCCATTTGCACCTGCTTCGCAAACAAAGGGATATCAATACATGATTACAAAACTTGAGGAATATTTAAGTAAGATTACTGGTTTTACAGCATGTTCCTTACAACCCAATAGTGGCGCCCAGGGCGAATATGCCGGTTTGCTTACCATCAGGGCCTATCATGCAGACAGGAACGAAAATCACAGAAACATTGTGTTGATACCAATCTCTGCACATGGCACCAATCCAGCCAGTGCAATTATGGCTGGCATGAAAGTAGTGGTTGTAAAAAGTGATGACAAGGGTTATATAGATGTAAATGATCTGAAATTAAAAGCAGAAGAATACAAAGATGATTTAGCAGCTTTCATGGTTACTTACCCGAGTACTTATGGTGTTTTTGAAGAAGGAATTAAAAAGATCTGTAAAATAATACATGATAATGGCGGATTGGTTTATATGGATGGTGCCAATATGAATGCGCAGGTTGGATTAACCAGTCCGGGTATGATTGGCGCTGATGTTTGCCATTTAAACCTACATAAAACATTTTCCATACCTCACGGTGGCGGTGGGCCCGGTGTTGGGCCGATTTGTGTAAATAATAAATTGAAGCCTTTTTTACCGGGACATTATGCCCTGAGCGTAGTCGAAGGGATTTCTTCTGAAGTTTCGAGCGAAGTCGAGAAACGAATACCTGCGGTAAGCGCTGCACCTTATGGCAGTGCCAGTATTTTGCTCATCAGTTATGCTTATATAAAAATGTTAGGAGAAGATGGTGTTAGAAAAGCAACAGAGTTTGCAATTTTGAATGCGAATTATATGAAAGCAAAGCTGGAGAAGTTTTATCCAATTTTATATACCGGCGCCAATGGATATTGTGCCCATGAATTTATTGTTGACCTGAGGCCGTTTAAAATTACAACAGGCATTGAAGCCGAAGATGTTGCCAAGCGATTAATGGATTATGGCTTTCATGCGCCTACTATGAGTTTCCCGGTGCCCGGCACTATTATGATAGAGCCAACAGAAAGTGAAGATAAAGGTGAGCTTGACCGTTTCTGCGAAGCACTCATCAGCATTTACAACGAAATAAAAGCGATTGAAGAAGGCAGGGCGGATAAAGTTGATAATGCTTTAAAAAATGCACCGCATACCCAACAGGTTATTTGTGCCGATGAATGGAACCATGCCTATAGCAGGCAGGATGCTGCTTTCCCATTAGCTTATGTTGTAAAAAACAAATTCTGGCCATCGATAGCCCGTATCAACAATACATTTGGCGACAGGAACCTTATCTGCACCTGCGAGCCAATGGAAAGTTATATGGAAGAGAAAGTTTAAGCTAACCGCTTACATACAACTACAAGTCTATTCGCCGATGGCGGATGGGTTTTTTTTGTACAGCCACGAATTACACTAATTACCACTAATAAAAATTCTTATTCGTGCATATTTGTGTAATTCGTGGCTACTAAAAACAACGAAGTTGTTTCAGAACTCTTTTTTGCAATTTCTTACTGACTAAAAAATTGTACATTCCCTTATGCAAAATCATTTTCTGCTTTACGGTGCCAATGGTTATACAGGTAAACTCATTGCAAAACTTGCTTCAACCTATAATGTACAACCCATACTTGCAGGAAGAACAGAAGCCCTTATAAAACCACTTGCAGAAGAGTTGCAACTCCCCTACCGGATCATTGATCTGAATGATGCGGAACAATTACAAAAAGCATTATTAGAAGTTAAACTGGTATTGCATGCAGCGGGCCCCTATGTTTATACAGCAAAACAAATGATTGAAGCCTGCCTGCAAACCGGCACTCATTATATTGATATTAACGGCGACATTTCAGTTTTTGAAATGCTAAAAAAATATGATGCCGCTGTAAAAGAAAAAAACATCATGCTGATGCCCGGCGTTGGTTTTGATGTGGTGCCAACTGATTGTATTGCATTGCAATTAAAAAATAAAATGCCCGATGCCACGCATTTAAAGCTGGCCTTTGCATCTATTGGCGGAGGTTTATCGCATGGCACAGCAACAACAATGGCGGGTAAACTTGGCGAAGGTGGAGCAGTTAGAGAAAACGGAAAGATTGTGGGCAAACCATTGGGGCAAAAAGGAATGTGGTTGAATTTCTCCGCAGGATCCGGAGGAGGCACAAAAAAATTATTTGTAATGACCATCCCATGGGGAGATATATCAACTGCATACACAACAACAGCCATCTCCAATATAGAAGTGTATACCGGCATAACCCAAAAAGTTTACCGGATGTTAAAATTTCAATGGGTATTTAACTGGATGTTAAGAACCGATTTTATCCGCAACATCATTAAGAAAAAAATAAAAGAAAGGCCCGCAGGCCCATCAGATGAACAAAGGGAAAAAAGCAGCAGCCTGGTTTGGGGCCAGGTAAGCAATGCAACGGGTAAAACATTACAAGCCTGCATCAGTTGCTTTGATGGATATACATTAACTGCACACAGCAGTTTGCTTATCACCCAAAAAATACTTGAAGGAAATTTTAAACCGGGTTATCAAACTCCGGCAGGTTGTTATGGCGAAAACCTGATCATGGAAATACCGGGTACAAAATTAATTTAGAGTGCTATCAATTATTTCATTGTATTTATGTTTTAACAGCGTAAATTAAAAGTTCAATAATAAAACAAATCAACATGAAAAAATTACTGTTGCTAATATTTAGCTTTTGCTTCTGTGGCAATTTCATCTTTGCACAAAACGATGCTGTTTCAAAGATCAGAAAGGAAGGCCTCCAAAATTCAAAAGTAATGGAGATTGCTTTTCAACTAACCGATGTAAGTGGCCCCAGGCTTACCAATTCACCGGGATATTTCAGGGCTGCCAACTGGGCAAAAAACGAACTGACCAAAATGGGATTGGTAAATGCAGCTATAGAACCCTGGGGCGATTTTGGTACTGGCTGGGAACAAACCCGTTGCTATATTGCTATGACGGCGCCTTACTACACACCCATGATCGCCATACCCAGGGCCTGGACAGGAAGCACACCTGGTAAAAAAATCATGAGCAGCAATGTGATACTTATTAAAGCAAAAGACTCAGCAGAATTATACCAAAATTATTCAGGCAAGATCAAAGACAAGATTGTTATGTTCTATTCAACAGACACACTTCGTCCTTCTTTTACTGCCGATGGAGAAAGGTTTACAGATACAGAACTGGATAAAATGGCAAATGCAAAACCAGATACCGCACGCCGCCAGGGAGCAAGAATTATGAGCCCCGAATTACTTGCCGCAAGGCGACAACAACAGGCTCTTGCGAGGCAGATGGGAAATTTTTATAAAAATGAAAACCCGGCATTGGTTTTAAGTATGAACGGAAGGGGAAATGACGGAACACTCTTTGTTCAAAACGGCGGCTCTGTTGACAAAGGTGCTGAAAACAATTATGCCTGGGTAATGTTATCGAGCGATGATTATTTAAGAGTACAAAGATTGGTTGATGCCGGACATAATGTGCAGATGGAAGCTGATGTAAAAACAAAATTTTATGATAAGGATATCAAGGGTTATAATGTGGTGGCCGAAATTGCCGGTACTGACCCGGTTTTAAAAGATGAAATTGTAATGCTTGGCGGACATTTGGATAGCTGGCAGGGTGCAACAGGTGCAACGGATAATGCTGCAGGATGTGCCGTAATGATGGAAGTGGTTCGCATTTTAAAAGCAACCGGCCTTCAACCAAAAAGAACCATACGCATTGCTTTATGGGGTGGCGAAGAACAGGGATTACATGGCTCACGGGGTTATGTAAAAAATCATTTTGCCGATCCCGTTGATATGGTCTTAAAACCGGAGCATGGAAAAATTTCGGCTTATTATAATTTAGATAATGGCACAGGGAAAGTAAGAGGAATTTATTTGCAGGGAAATGAAAAAGCAGGGCCTATCTTTTCAAAATGGCTGGAGCCTTTTTATGACCTGGCTGCAAAAACAGTTACCATCAATAATACCGGTGGAACCGATCACCAGGCTTATGATGCTGTTGGTATTCCGGGTTTTCAGTTTATCCAGGATGCCATTGAATATGATACCCGTACACATCATACCAATATGGATACTTATGATCACCTGGTGCCGGATGATTTGAAACAGGCTGCAACCATTATCGCATCATTTGTTTATAATACTGCACAACTTGATGAAAAAATACCCCGGAAAGAATTACCCAAAGCAAGGGGTACCGGGGCACGAAATTTTTAACATCAACATAAAATACTAAATAAAAAAAGACACATGTAACATGTGTCCTTTTTTATTTACAAAGAAATATTTTATACGTTCAAAAAATGATCTAGCTAACTGCTTCTTTCTTTTCTTTGGCAACTGTAATTCTGGTAAATTCAGAACCGCTGAAGATTTTTGCCAGTTTATTATCATTCGTTTTTTTCCACTCGGGGATATGTGATTCAGAAACGATTCTCCAGAAATTTTTTGCTTTTAAATCTTCGTAATCGGGCGAATTAACAAAAATCCCTACAATGGTATTCCGTTTTTTAAATTCAATTTTAATGGCGGTTTTTGCAAGGTGGGTGGGTTCCAAAAACTTCGATATCATTTCGTTTATCATATTCTTATTTCTTGCAAATGTAGGCTAATTAAGGCTCTTAACCGAATTTATTTAAATTGAACATTATTAAAGCAATGTCAGTATCAGTTTAAACTGTTAATCTGTTTTTTATAACCTGTAACAAACAGCATTGATATTCATTCCGGCCCCTACTGATGCAAATAAAACCACATCACCATCACTTAAACTATGTTCCGGCATCAACCCTTTTTTTACCATATCGTACAAAGTAGGCACTGTGGCTACTGAACTGTTCCCCAGGTTGTGGATACTCATGGGCATAATATTTTCAGGGGCGTTTGCAATGCCATAAAGTTTATATAACTCCTTAATAATTGCTTCGTCCATTTTTTCGTTAGCCTGGTGAATAAATATTTTTTTCAGATCACTTATAGCCACACCACTATTAACTAAACAAATTTTCATCGCTTCCGGTACATGTTTCATGGCATATTCATACACTTTTCTGCCTTTCATTTTTATATAACGGATGTGGGGATCAGAATCAGGATAATATGATTTACCCATGTTTAAATAATTAATTTCTTCACCACTATGCGATTGAACACTGTAACCTAATATCCCTGACCTGGTTTCCTGCTGATTTTTTGCTTCCAATACACAGGCGCCAGCTCCATCAGAAAAAATCATACTATCACGGTCATAAATATCCAATACCCGGGATAAAGTTTCGGAACCAATAACCAAACTTTTTTTGGCAATACCTGCATTAAAAAAAGCATGCGACTGAATAACACCCTGCACCCAACCGGGGCATCCAAACAAAATATCATAAGGTATGCAGGAAGTATTTTTTATGTTGAGAGCGTGTTTTACCCTGGAAGCCAAAGAAGGCACAGCATCGGTTTGTATTGTATTTATTAATACATTCCCGAAATTATGAGCAACAATTATCTGGTCTATCGTTTCGGGGTCACAGTCTGCATCCTCAATTGCTTTTTGAGCAGCTATGGCCGCCATATCAGAAGAATCCATGTCAGATCCGGCATACCTGCGCTCTTCTATACCGGTTATTTTTTTGAATTTTTCAACTATGATATGTGGTTCAATATCTAAAGCTTT
>JANOVD010000482.1:0-5339 GCA_031417255.1 Chitinophagaceae bacterium | reverse complement strand
AATCCATAATTATCCCGCAGGCCTGCATCCATCACATCAATAACCGGGTTGCTGGGCAGCCACACATTTGGCAATACATACGGAAAGGTTGCATTCATACGCAGGGCGCTCAGCAAGCGCATATTTAAAGGTTCCTGTTTTGCAAACATGGCGGTAAAATCAACAGCATCGGGGCTGGCCTGTGCATCGCCGGCAGCAATTACAGGTTTCATCATAAAACTGATGGGCTGTGTGCTGATCATCATTCTTCTGCCATCACGGGTAATGGTTGAGTTAAAGATCATCAGCGGAAGAGCAGCAGCTTTTTCTTCCGCATTGTAATCTTTCAACTGGTGGTTAAGCATGTTCCCGCTGTTGCTGTTCAGCTTCTGCTCAAATGCATAACCCCTGTCTTTTTTATATTTAAAATTACCAATTGAAAATTTTTGGGCCGGCGAAAAAATATCCCTGGCCACCATGGAAGAAAAAAGCGGGTTTAACAGATCCTCTGCAATATTATCAGAATAAAGGCTGCTATATAAATTAACCGAACTGTCTTTTTGCTTTAGCCTGTACAATTCACGGTAGTACGTGGCCGCCAGCATACCTCCGCTGGCGCCACTTATCATCATAGTGTGTAGCATTAATTTTCCATTTACGGCACTGTCTAATTTTTGCAGGGTGTTCATAGTAAAAGTACCGCTGCGTAAGCCGCCGCCACTTACATTTATAAATATCATTACCGGTTTTTCTTCCTGCTGATTTTTTTTCCAGTTCTCCAGCACCTGCAGCATATTGGCTTTATCGGTTTCAATTTTATCAGGCAAACATAGTTTTTGCAATGCCTGTTTGTTATAATCGGGCCTTTCTTTTTTATTGATATAGTTTATGCCGTAAGCCTTGTTACGTGTATCAATTATTTCGGTTTTATAAAGCACATCAATAAATAAAACGAGTAAAATAAAAGCAGGCAAACTCCAGCTTTGTAAAAAATAAGAGAGTGCCCCGATAACAGCAGTTAAAACTGCAAAAAATATAAGTATGCTGGCAGCAGCAGGCACCTGGAAGAAAGGGTTGTCCATAAAGAAGCCAACAACAATTAAAAAAATAAACGCCAGTGCAATGCAGATGATGCCAGAGTAATGATGCCGCTTAAAAACGGTATCTAAAAACTGCTGGTTATAGTGTGCCACATTTCTGATTCTCTTAAAACGAAATCCTTTACCCAGGTAATAACTTACTTTTAAACCGGGATTATCTTTTCCTTCGTGCCCGGTATAATAATTATAATTAAAATGCCCCGCCGCATCTATGATGGGAGCAATGGTTCGTTGTATTCTTCGTTCTGCACCAAAAAAATAAACAAACGAAATGGTTAATATTAAAATAATGCCGGCTACCATTCCTGTTATAACAAGCAACACCTCTCCCACATTCATTAATTCCTTATGACTGTTAAACATGTAAAGTTTAATAAAATAGAAGGCCAGAAAAAGCAACGGTAGTATTGCATTATTTATACAGTATTTTAAAAATGGTTGTGCCGAGGTTGCCAAAAACCTGCAACGTTTGCTGTGCAGAATAAATGTTGTGATGTTCCAGCTCATCATAAAAACGCCGATAGCAACACCAACTATAGCGGCACTCAATGCATTTACATTACCTAAATATTCCGGTGCAAAAAACAAAGCATCTGCCCCGTAATTTTTCATGAACCCGCTGTTGATAGTGCTGCCCAGTACATACCAGATGATCAGCAATACCTGGAACTTACGAAAATGGAGCAGGAAGAGCTGAATGGGTAATGAATAATAAATATCTTTCAGCGTTTGCTTCATGTATAAGGGTGTTTTTTAAAATTACAACATAAACAGCCATTAAGCAAACAGGTTTTCCACGGGTGGGTCACCCCAGGAGGGTGGCTCACCCGTAGAAAACCATACGATGCGATTATGCGGTGAGCCACTACAATAGGGTGGCTCAACCATAGAAAACTATATGATGTGATTGTGCGGTGAGCCCCTCTATCGGAGTGACTCACCGTTTTGAAGGGCATTATGCAAACGCAGTTGTTTTTTTTCTAACCACAAAAAGCAAAGCAACAGTTACCATCAGCAAAACCATGGCAACAAACTGGTGAGATACTCCCAAAATTACCAGGCTGTTTGGAGAAGTTGCATTCAATACAGTAAGTATGCCCAGCAGAGCTTGTATTAATATCAACAACAGGAAAGCAATACCAAGCCTGCTGAATAATTTTTTATTTACAATTGATCTTGATTTAAACCACCACATGCTAATCAATACAACCAATACATAAGCCAGGCTGCGGTGTATAAAATGTATGGTAATGGGATTGGCAACCAGGTTTTTTGCAAAAGGCGAAAGCTCTGTAATATCCCCAGGTATCATGCTGCCGTTAATAGTTGGCCAGGTTGGCGCTGTAACGGCAGCCCTTAGGCCAGCCATAAATCCGCCGTATATCAATTGAAAAAACAACACGGCTAAAATAAGCAACAGAAAATTTTTCAGTTTTGTGCTTACTACAATTTGTTCTTCTTTAATTAAAAGACTTAATGCAAACCATAAAGTGTAACACAACAAACCAAGTGCAGCAATAAAATGTGTGGTAAGTTCAACTTGGCCTACAAAATACTTTTCAGGCACCAGGCCGCTCTTAACCATGATCCAGCCAATGAAACCCTGTAAGCCACCCAGTATAAAAAGGATGATCATTGGTTTTATCATTCCCTTTTCAAATTTTTTCTTTGCAATAAAATAAATAAAGCCAAATAAAAACACCAACCCCATCAACCTGGCCCAGGTACGGTGAAACCATTCCCAAAAGAAAATAAATTTAAACTCGGATAAAGTAAAATGCTGATGCACATATTTAAACTGGTCGGTTACTTTGTATTTATCAAACTCGGCCTGCCAGGCTGCATCATTCAATGGTGGCAAGGCTCCCGTAATGGGTTTCCATTCGGTAATAGAAAGGCCCGATTCCGTTAAACGGGTAATGCCGCCAATTAAAACCTGGATAATGATCATACCCACACCAATTAAAAGCCAGTAAGCAATTTGACGTTGATTTCTTTGTTGTTGCAGATTATTCATTGAGCTGCAAATTTACATCAGCAAAAGTTGCGGCTAGCAAAATGAATTGTTTTTTTATGGTTTTAGCTGATATTTGGGCTAAGTGGCGAAGGAGATTTAGGCTTGGAGGACGAAAGAGAAAAGGAGCTTAATGAGATTTAAGTTATACTCTTTTCTCTTTTTCTTCTTTTTCTCTGCTGAGCCAGTCGAAGTATGTCCTCTTAGCCAAAAAATTTTTTTAACAAGATGATAGACCCTTATCTACATAAAAACTTAATTGAAGCCGGCCTGGATGAGGCAGGGCGTGGTTGTTATGCCGGTCCTGTGTTTGCTGCTGCAGTAATCTTACCAAAAGATTTTTATCATCCGCTGTTAAACGACAGTAAACAGTTAAACGAAAAACAAAGAGACCTGCTGAGGCCCATCATCGAAAAAGAAAGTGTTGCTTTTGCCGTGGCATCGGTTGATAACAAAACCATTGATAAAATAAATATTTTACAGGCAAGCTTTGCTGCCATGCATCTTTCCATTGATGCAATAAAAACAATACCAGAGTTTTTATTGATTGATGGCAACCGTTTTAAACCCTACCATCAGGTTCCGCATCAGTGTATCATTAAAGGCGATGGAAAATATGCATCCATTGCAGCGGCAAGCATTTTGGCCAAAACATACCGGGATGAGTTTATGCAAAAAATTCATTTGGCATTTCCGCATTATGGCTGGAATAAAAACAAAGGATACGGAACCGCTGTACACCGCAACGCCATTGAGCAATACGGGCTTTGCCACCATCACCGTAAAAGTTTTAATATACAACCAGCATAAAAAAATAAAAAAAAGAGACTGCTGTGGAAGTCTCTTTTTTAAAATATTTATTTCGATTATTATTTGGGGTTTTTAACCGGGGCACTTCCTGAAGCAGGAGGGTTTACCGCTAATTCATTATCGGGAACATCCCAAAAATCCAGAAAGCTGTAATCAATTCTTGCATTTGTATTTACAACACCTGTTTTAGATAACACCACACAACCGTATCTTCCCCCACCTGCAGAAACAGGATCAATAAATCCATAACGACGGGCATCGTAAAATGAAAGGCCGATAAATGGCAATGCACATCTTCTTTCTCTTCTCAACTCTTCCCTGGCTTGTACAAGTGTTAAGCCTGTGCCGGTTACCGCTGCAATACCTGCACCCTGGAAAACCCGTACCGCATCAACCAATGCCAGGCCTGCATCAATACCACCGGTATTTATTAAAGCCTCGGCTCTCATCAATGTATTTTCCTCGTAACTGCTGGCTAAAAATATTTCTTCGGCACCGGCAGCAGTATTAGTATATACTTTAACGCCTGCCTGGCCTAAACCCCCGTTAATTAACCGATACCTTGTGTTATATGAGTTACCCCTGTCGGAGTTACCTATCCAGGTGGTAGTAATGGCCATATTATTTGCCAGTCTTCTATCGCCGGCTTTAAATTCCTGTACCAGCCTTTCGCTTAATTTATACGTATTGCCACCTGCCAAAGCGTTCTGAATTTTTGAAGCAACTGTACCTGTAGCAGGCGATAAAAAATCGGCGGTTGCATTTGAGCGGCCTGTAAACACTTTATCTGTTGCTAAAACACCATTTGCAGTTAATGTTATTATGGCGTTCCATTGTGCGGCAGACAAGGCGTTTGCCTTTGTATTAACAAGGATGTTTCGGGCTTTTAATGTATTCACATTCCTTTTCCATTCAGCAACTGTTAAAGCGCCGCCTTTACCTAGCTGGCAAAAACTTGGAATCACAGTTGTTAATACTCCGGTATGAGCCGATGTGGTAACCACTGCATCTAAGGCAGTGCTGCAGAGGTCAAGGTTTTTATCCGACTCTGCAATTATAGCTGCCCGGGAAACATAATTACCATTAGTGCTTAATGGTGTATTATTGATTATACCTGCATAGTAAATAGACCCGATACGTGCATAGGCAAATCCTTTCCACCAGTAAGCCCATGCTTTTAAAGTAGCTTTCTTAGTAGCTTCTTCAACCGGAATAGCAATTTTATCTATATTCGTTAAAATAAAATTGCAGGAACTGATCATGGAATACATATAGGCCCACTCATAATACAATGGATTTTGGCCCTGGTTGGAATTTTGATTAACCAGCCTGATCAGGTCATATTGTTTTTTAGGTGAATTAGGATTGATGACTATCGTATTATCATCTAACCTCACTTCATCGGGGCAACCAATCTGGTTGATGAAAGCATTTGC
>JANOVD010000481.1:0-2179 GCA_031417255.1 Chitinophagaceae bacterium | reverse complement strand
GACAATTCACTTTTAGTGTTGCGTACACTTGCACCATCATCTGGAGGAACTTCCAGATATGAAAATGTAGGTAACATGACTAATAAAGGTTGGGAGTTAAGTGTAAATGCTACACCAGTACTTAATAAAAATTTGAGCTGGAGTTTATTTGGTTCTCTTGCACGTAATAAAAATCTAGTAACAGCATCATCACAAGTATCTCCTATTTTCTTATCAAATGCATTAGGTGCAAGCTCTTTTATTGTTCAAGCTGGCGCACCAGTTGGAGCATTTTATGGAGGTTATTTTAACAGAGATGGTAAAGGAGAAATAGCTAAAGATGCTAATGGTAGATTAATCCCTGCTTTAAATGGAACAGCACAGGCCTTGAAAATTTTAGGTAGCCCTCATCCTGATTGGTTAGTAAGTTTTGGTTCAGGTGTAGAATATAAAAAATTAAGTTTTAATGTTTTATTTGATGGTGCCTTAGGTCAGGAGGTGTTTAATGCCGATAGAAGAACTAGACAGGGTGTTGGATTTGGCGATTTGGCAGAGAAAGAAATTAAAGGTGATTTACCAAGAGGTTATATCTTTTCTTTATATACAACTGAAGAATATAGGATTGAAAGCGGATCTTTTATTAAATTAAGGGAAGTAAGTTTATCTTATCAAATTCCATCTTTTGCTAAATTCATAAAATCTGCTTCTATTACTCTCACAGGAAGAAACTTAATTAGTTTTGATAATTATGATGGATATGATCCTGAAACAAATGCAGGTGGTAACAGCTCTGTATTAAGAGGGATTGATTTTGGTAATGTGCCAAATCCCAGAACAATTCAGGCAACTTTAAGAGCAACTTTTTAAAATTAAAAACATGAAAAAAGTATTAAATAAAAATTATTGGTTTGCCATACTACTCTTATCGGGTATAATTGGTACAAATACTTCTTGTAATAAGGAGTATATAAATCCAAGTTCTGCTTCTACAGGTAGTGTTACAAAAAGTGTAGATGCATTAATGAATTTGGCAGCAGGATTACAAAGACGATACAGTATTGGCCGTTTGAGTCCGATCTATAATTTACCAGTTGCAGGCGGATATGGTGTATTTGCATTGCGTACTACAAATACTGGTAATGTGGCCGAAACTGATTTAGAAGGTGGTAGGGCAGCAGTTAATCCAAATAATTCAATTGTTACCTCACTATGGAGCCAATGTTTATTGGGTAAAAACGAATGCCAAATTATTTTGGATAACCTGGCAACAGCTACTGACCCTGGCGATAGAGTAGGATTGAAAGCCTATGCAAGCATTTTTTATGCATTAAACATGGGAGCTTTATGTCAATTTTATGAAAAGATACCATTGGTTACAGAAGCAAATGCACCCTTTAGTAATAGAGTGGATGTTTTATTAAAAATTGTACAAGTATTAGAAAGTGTGGATGCGGATTTAGCAACTACAAATCCCAGTGCTAAATTTTCAGGAAAAATTCCTGCCGGAATTGATATTAAAAATACAGTGAAAGCTTTGCTTGCCAGGTATTACAATATGCATAGCATGGCCACAGGAACTTATGTTGCTACAAGCGGTACAAAAGCTATCACCTATGCGCAGGCCGCAAGTCAAACTATTAAATCTGAATTTCGATTTTCTGCATTAACACCAAATTCATTTGGTCAAGAAGCTTCAGGAGGTAATGTATTTGCAGCAGTAGACTCTACGCTTGGTTTAAAAAATGGACTAGCTCCTGTTCCAGCCTCTTTCGATCCGAGAGTTGGGTTTTATATAAGAAGAGTAGGAGGCATTTTATTAATGAATGGTTTTGGAGTAACGAATCTTATTTCAATACCTGTTTATTTGCCGGGTGAAATGAATTTAATTATTGCAGAAAATAATGCACGGGGTGGATCTCTACCTGCTGCAAAAAATGCGTTGGATTTAGTTAGAACTAAAACCACAGATATTTATGGTATTGGAGCTAACCAACTTCCTTATGCAGGGCCATTAAATGCTGCAGATTTATTAAATGACATTTATGTGCAAAGAAGATTGGAACTGTTTTTATCAGGTATGGAATTAGAAGATAGTAGAAGGTTTAATAGAATTGCACCAGTTGCTCCACCTGCGCCTATAAATGCAAATGCAGAGCGGAATCGTACATTCTATCCTTATCCTTTAACTGAAAGAACAAAT
>JANOVD010000480.1:0-1984 GCA_031417255.1 Chitinophagaceae bacterium | reverse complement strand
GGTTAAGGTTGATGATAAACTTCTTACAATTAAATACCCATCAACAGCAGGTGTAGCCGCTGTAAAATTTCCTGAAACCGAATTTATGGTTGGGGTTAAATTTAAAATGGTAGGTTGATTGGTTGGTTCTACGCATGGAGTGCCACCAAAAGAAGTCCAGCTTATATCATCAATCCCAATACGAAGCCCGGCAGTTATCTGCCTTATCTCCAGGTTAAAAGAGCCGCTTACATTTATATTGGTAAAGCTGGCACCAGCCTGGGTTGTAGTTGGATTAGCTGTGCCAATTAATGTGCCATTTATATAAACCTGTAGCAGAGGATTACTGCCTGCAAAAAACTGTTTATGGTTAAAACTAAGGTTGGTAATGCCGTTAGGAATTGCATTGCAGAAAACAGAACCATTGCGTATGGTAATAGCCCTGCCGTTCATAATCTGATCAGTACGGGAATCAGTAGCAGACCAAGGTAATGCATTATCGCCGGTCCAGTTATTGGTGGTATAAGTACCTGAATTAGCAGGGATATTAGTAAATGTTTCGGTACCCTGGGCAAGTACTGCAATACTGAAAAAGCTTAGCAGTAAAGAAAAAATGTATGTTTTAGTCATATAGAAAAAAGCAAAGTCAAAGCAGTAAAATTATCATTTTTAAATCGGTAATGGCTGATTAATTATCAACAAAAAGCCCGTCAATTGTAATATTGACGGGCTTTTAATAATATGTAGAACAAAGTATTACTTTGCCTGTGCATTCACACGCTTAGCCAGCTTGCTCTTTAAATTAGCAGCTTTATTCTTGTGTATGGTACCACGCTTGGCTAATTTATCAATCATAGAAGCAACTTTTGGAAAAGCTTCTGTTGCAGCAGCTTTTTCACTTGCTTTTAAATCACGTATTGCATTGCGGGTGGTTTTACCGTAATAGCGGTTACGTTCGTTACGCTTTGTACTCTGTCTTACGTCTTTTTTGGTTGCTGCGTGATTTTCCATTTAAATCTATTTTTTGGGCTGCAAAGATAGGGGTTGAAAATTAATAATTACTAATTAATAATGAATAATTTTTAAATTGCGGGGATATAACCGGATTATTATGGTAAATCGTTGGGTTTTATTGATTTTACATATTGTTTCATTGGTATTATTGGGCTTTGGCTGGTTCCTTGATATTCTGCACATTAATATCTCTGTTCATTATATTGTAGATTTTAACCTGTTCAGCGAAAAAAGAAGTGTGCTGGGCATGCTTGAAAAACTTTGGGATGATGGCAATTACTGGCCTTTTTCACTGATATTTTTATTCGGCATAATCGTTCCTTTAATAAAATCAGGTATCATCTTTTATTTGTTGCTAGGCAAAAACCCTGCTATTAAATGGCAGCGCTTTGTAAGTGCCATCAGCAAATGGGCTATGGCCGATGTGTTTGCCATCAGCATTTTTGTTGCCTTTTTAGGCGCCAACGCTATGCAAAATACCCAGGGCATTTTACAGCCTGGCTTTTACTATTTTACTGGGTATGTTATTTTAAGCGGCATCGTTGCCATGTTTTGCGGAAAAATGCTTTCAAATTCCACAACAAATAATGTTTAATTAACCGATATTTGCAGCCAATTTCGGCTCAAATTATTGCTGTGGTAAATGAGTGTCCCGATAGTTAACGGGACCAATGAATCTAAACATCATTATTGAAGCCAGGCACAAAAGATAATTTCAACTTTTTTTATGAAGGATTTCCAATACATCACCAATTCGCATCCGGGTTATATAGAAGGCTTGTACAATGATTTTATAAAAGACCCAAACAGTGTTGATGTTGATTTGCGCAAGTTTTTTGAGGGGTTTGATTTTGCGGTTGCAAGTAATGCCATTTCTACTCCGCTTAATGGAAAAAAAGATCATACTTCTACTCCGCTTGATACTTCGACTCCGCTCACTACTGATTTAGATAAGGAATTTGGGGTATACCAGTTAATTCTTGCATACCGG
>JANOVD010000479.1:0-1608 GCA_031417255.1 Chitinophagaceae bacterium | reverse complement strand
TGAAAAGCCGCACCGGCGGCTCAACCTTCAAGAATCCGCCGGGCAACAAATCCTGGCAGCTGATCGACAAGGCGGGATTGCGCGGCCTCGCCGTAGGCCCTGCGAAAGTCTCCGAGCTGCATTGCAATTTTTTGATCAATGAGGGCGGCGCCACGGCGGCCCAAATCGAAGAGCTAGGTGAAATCATCCGCGCCAGGGTCAAGGCGAATTCGGGTGTCGATCTCGACTGGGAGATCAAGCGCGTTGGCCGCATGGCTGAAGGTTAAGTCATGAACAAGAAGCGCGTTCCGCAAGATACGACGGTTGCCGTTCTGATGGGCGGCTGGTCGGCCGAGCGGCCGGTCAGCCTGTCGTCGGGCGAAGCGTGTTCCGGGGCCTTGGCGCGGGCCGGCTTCAAAGTCATTCCGATCGACGTCAAGCGCGAGCGTATCGTGGCGATCCTGCAGGATCTGCAGCCCGACGTGGCCTTCAACGCCCTGCACGGCAAGTGGGGCGAGGATGGCTGCTGTGCGGCGGTTCTCGAGACGCTGCAGATTCCCTATACCCATTCCGGCGTGCTGGCCTCATCGCTTGCCATGCACAAGGAAAAGTCCAAGGCAATCTTCAGGGCCTGCAATATTCCGGTGGCCGAAAGCCGGCTGGTCGGACTTGACATTGTGGCCACGCAACATCCGATGCCGCCGCCTTACGTCGTGAAGCCGGTGGCCGAGGGATCGAGTGTCGGTGTTCACATCGTGCTGTCAACGTCCAATGGCCCGGCGGCGATGGTGCTTGAGCAGCGCGACCTGTTCGGCTCGCATGCCATGGTCGAGCGCTTCATTCCCGGCCGCGAACTTACCTGCGCGGTGATCGGCGATGTGGCGATGGGCGTCATCGACATCGTGTCGAAGAGCTCGAGCTGGTATGATTACACGTCGAAATATGCGCCGGGCGGTTCGCAGCACATTCTGCCCGCCGAAATTCCCAACGACATCTACCGCAAATGCCAGCAGTATTCGATCATGGCGCATCAGGCGCTGGGCTGCCGTGGCGTGTCGCGGTCGGATTTCCGCTTCAACGATACGCCGGGCGGCGAAAACGAATTGATCCTGCTCGAACTCAACACCCAACCTGGCATGACGGGCACGTCGCTTGTTCCCGAACTGGCGGCCCACGGCGGCCACAGTTTCGAGGATCTTGTTACCTGGATGGTCAACGACGCGTCGCTCGACAGATGATCGGCAGCGCCATGCATAGCAACGAAGGCCAGCCGCGCGGTACGTGGTTCGACCACGGCAACAGTTTCCGCCTGCGGTTTGCAGCGCGGGCTTCCGCCGTGCTGTTCCTCGGCGCGGTCATTTCTTTCGGCCTCGTCAATGGCGGCTACCTCAATTACCAAGGCAGCAGGTGGCTGATGCTGCCCGGCAAGGCGGCGGGCATTGTCGGCATGGCGGCAGAGGACATCACCATCGCCGGGCTGTCGCATCACGATCCGGAAGCCCTGCTGGCGGCCATCGGTGTCGCGCCCGGCGGATCGCTCATTGGTTTCGATGCGGGCGTGGCGCGGCGCATTCTCGAAAATCTCGACTGGATCGAAAGCGCCAAAATCCAACGGCGGTTTCCCAATCA